>CAYNXQ010000008.1:0-15975 GCA_964401185.1 uncultured Gammaproteobacteria bacterium
TGGGCATCATCCACGATGTATTCTTGCCGCACCGCGAGACCGATGGCTATGGCCTCAACACGCGCACCGTGAAACTGCTAGCCGATCAAGGCACCAAGCTGATCATCACCTGCGACTGCGGAGTGAGCAATCGTGAAGAAACTACCCTCGCCAACGAACTCGGACTCGACGTGATTATTACTGATCATCATGCCATTCCAGCGGCGCTTCCTCCAGCCTACGCCATCATTCACCCGAAAATTGCAGGTGAGCCGTACCCAGACAAAGGCCTGGCTGGCGGCGGGGTGGCTTTCAAACTTGCCCAGGCGATTCTGCGCCGACACAAAGAGACCAACGAAACTCTGCCCAACGGCGAACGGCATGAAGCCTTCGAGAAATGGCTGCTCGACATGGCAGCCATTGCCAGTGTGGCCGATATGGTGCCCCTGGTTGGCGAATCGCGCACGCTCACCAAATACGGACTGATTGTCCTCAACAAGACGCGGCGCATTGGACTGCAGAAATTGCTTCTCGAAGCCCGATTGCTCAATGATGACGGCACCAGCCGCCGCGAGATCACTGCCGACACGATTGGATTCCAAATTGCCCCGCGCATCAATGCTGCTGGCCGGATGAATCATGCCAACGTCGCCTTGAATTTGTTTTTGACCGATGATCCGATCGAAGCGGTCGATCTGGCATTTGAACTGAACAAAAACAATGAAGACCGGCAAAAGATGACCGAAGAAATTGTAAAAAAAGCGATTGAACAGGTAGAAGCAAATCAAAAAGACAAGCCAGTGCTATTCGCCATTGGCGAAGGCTGGTCGGCCGGGATTGTCGGGCTGATCGCCAGCCGGATCAAAGAAAAATATCAAAAGCCCACGATTGTGATGGCCCAAAACGGCATGATTGTTGGGTCAGGCCGCAGTGTCGCCGGATTCAATCTGATCGGAGCGATGCAAGAGATGCCAGAATTCTTTCTCAAATTCGGCGGGCATCCCATGGCCTGCGGATTTACCCTGCGCGAAAAAGAACTTCTCCCCCAATTTGAAGATGCTTTGATCAAAAAATATCAGGAAAAAACTGCCGGAATGAATATGGAACCGGTGCTCGACATCGATGCCGAGATCGCGCTCGAAGATGTCAATTGGGAACTCTACGATATCCTCGACAAATTCAAACCATTTGGCCAGGCCAACGAACAACCCAAATATGTGGCCTATGGTTTGACCGTGGTTGGACTCGAACCGGTCGGCAAAGAAGAAAAGCATTTGCGCATCATGGTAAAGCACAAAACCCCGAAGATCAAAAAGACGATTGGCTGGAATTTGTGCAATGCCAATGGGAGCGGAATCAATTGGCGCAAAGAATTACAGGTTGGTGAAAAAATTGATATGATCTTCGAGATTGATGTCAACGAATGGAATGGCAATCGCGAATTGCAACTTACCATTGTGGATCTCAAAAAAAGCTTATAGCACTTATTCTATGAAGCTCACCATTTTTACCGATGGCGGCGCCAGAAACAACCCAGGTCCAGCAGCTACCGGCATCGTGATCAAAGACGAGGCTGGAAAAATCCTGGCCCACTATGGCGAGTACCTGGGGAAGCAAACCAACAACTTTGCCGAATACTCGGCTATTATTTCTGGGCTCAAAAAAGCGCAGTCTATGGGCGCGACCGAAGTGCATTGTGTTGCCGATAGCAAGCTGGTGGTGGAGCAGCTCAATCGCCGCTGGAAAGTGAAGGAACCAACGCTCCAAAAACTTTTTATCCAGGCCTGGAACGAAATCCAAAAATTCCAAAAAGTAAAAATCACTCATACCCTGCGACACAACAACACCGAGGCCGATGCCGAGGTGAACAAGATTCTCGACGCGCATATGTAGGTACACATTCGATACAGATAATAAAAAAACAAGCAATAATATATAGAAAAGGCACGGTAGGTTTCGTACATTTGTACTTGCCAACCGTGCCTTTGAAATTAATTACTTACGTCGCCATGCTAAAAATCGATAATTATCGGGCCAAGAATGATTTATCCACGCCAGAGTTAACGTTCGCTTACCATTGATTTCACCCAACTCCGGACAATAATGGTGGGTCTCTCGAGCTATCCATCTAGACCCCAGCGCTACAATGGGGGCATACTCCAAATGTTCAGCAACATTTTCTTTCGAGTATTTCAAAAGCAAGCTAACTTCCGCTGGAATAAGATTATTCTTCTTCATGTGCTCAAGAATATCTTCTGTAGTCACTACTCCAAACGATTTTATATCATGAGCGCTAACCAAGACCAGTGTGACCGGTGCCGTAAAATCCGGTCCTAAGGGAAAATGCCCGTCGTTTATTTGAGGATCCACCAGGCCAAAATTTCCCTCCGCAATCACTTTTTTTAGAGTGGTCTTGGCACTCTGTGATTCGGCCGTTTTAGCTAGAATCACTGTCAAAGCACTCATTCCGACAATGATCAACGCAAGCAATCGCTTCTTCATTGCTCTTCCCCTTCTTTCTGTCCTCCACGAGGACAGGCTAACATACCACGAGGAGAAAAAAATGTCAAGGTTTGGTATACTAAAAGAAAAGAGCTCTGTATTAGAGCTCTTTTCTTAAATCTTCGAGAAGTTTTTTGGCAGTTTTGCTCACTTTCTTCGGCACATCGAGAATGACATGGACAAAGTGATCGCCTCTCCCCGAGCGCTGTAGGTACGGCACTCCAAGCCCCTTGAGGCGAATCTGCGCCCCCGAATGTGTGCCCTCGGGAATCACGATTTTCTTTCTGCCATCGAGCGTCTCGATCTCAAGCGTATCGCCAAGCACGGCCTGCGGATAGGAAATATGCGCTTCGGTATGAATATCAAATCCATCGCGCTCGAATGTATCATCGCGGCGCACATGCACTGCCACATACAGATCACCAGGCGTTCCGCCAACCCCAGCCACTTCTCCATAACTAGACAATCGGATCGATTCGCCGTCGCTAATGCCGGCGGGAATTTTTATCTGATAGACCGATTCGCTCTGCACAATCCCTGTGCCCACGCAATGTTTGCAGCGTTTCTCGGGGATACTCCCAGTCCCGCCGCATTCCGAACATCCGACAGCGGTCTGCATGGCGCCCAGAATGGTCTGCTGCACGCGACGGATCTGCCCCTGCCCCTGACACGTTCCGCAGGTCTTGGTACTGGTGCCTGGCTCGGCGCCAGATCCAGCACACACCGGACAGGCATTTTTCTTGCGTAGCTTGATTTCTTTTTCTACACCAAAGACGGCTTCGCGAAAATCGAGTTCGACATCAACTTGAACATCATTGCCACGCCGACCGCGTCCGCCGCGAGATCGTCCACCAAAACCAAATGCCTCGCCAAACAGATCACCCAGATCCATGCCGCCAAAGTCGAAGTTGGCGCTGCCGCCCTGACTGCGCGTGGCCCGCATAAAATCTTCCCAATTCATGCCGCCGCCAAAACCACCCTGGCGCTCGAAGTCTGCGCCAAATTGATCGTACTGCTTGCGCTTCTCGGCATTGCCCACCACCTGATAGGCCTCGTTCACTTCTTTGAACTTGGCCTCGTCGCCGCCTGGCTTGTCGGGGTGGTACTGGTGCGCCAGTTTGCGGAAGGCTTTTTTGATTTCTTCTTCCGAAGCGCCTTTTTCAATCCCTAAAATTTTGTAATAATCTTTGGACATGGTAGTTTGTCAGCTTCACTAGCTTCGTTAGCTTTTAGCTTATAGAGAACCATCTCTTGGATTGAAATTCCGAATCATAACATTCAACATTTTCATCACTTCCAATAACAGACTATCAATCTTTTTGTATGACAGATCTTTTGTCTTGAATAATCGTCTCGCTATTTCTATTTGCGTCTCCAACTCTGCACCAGATCCAAACGCAATTCTTAAAAAATGAAGATAATCATTCTTCGTCCTACGATACCTGCCTTCGGCGATGTTTGATGGTATTGATACTGCCGCTCGTCTCATTTGAGAGGATAATCCATATACTTCTTCCTTTGGGAAATCGTTGGTGATCATGTACACCTCTAGCACCAATTCTATCGCCCGTTGCCAAACAATTAAATCACGATACGATCTCGTCGAGTCGACCATAGTGTATTAGCTAGAGAAGCTACAAGCTAGCGAAGCTACTTATCCACCACTTCGCCTTCAATCGGTCCATTATCCTCCTTTTTACCTGCGTCTGTCGAGGGTCCGCCTTCTTGCTTGGACGCTTCCTGATAGAGCCGTGTACCCACACCCTGGGCAACGGTTGACAGTTCCTCCGAAGCTTTCTTGATCGCTTCCACATCATCTTTGTCTTTGACCTCTTTCAATTTTGCCAGCGCGTCGGTGATATTTTTTCTTTCTTCGTCGGAGACAGTAATTTTCTTCTCATCCACTTCTTTCATCATTTTCTCGGTCGTGTAGATCATTGTGTCGGCCGTATTTTTGATCTCAATGGTTTCGCGCTTTTTCTTGTCATCATCGGCGTGGAGTTCGGCATCTTTCTTCATCTTTTCAATTTCTTCTTTTGACAAGCCACTCGAGGCTTCGATGCGAATCGATTGTTTCTTGCCCGTTGCTTTGTCGTGCGCGGACACATTCAAGATCCCATTGGCATCAATATCAAAGGTGACTTCGATCTGGGGCACGCCGCGCGGCGCTGGCGGAATCCCGTCGAGCATAAACCGGCCAAGCGATTTGTTGTCGGCAGCCATCTGACGTTCGCCCTGGAGCACATGAATTTCCACACTCGGCTGACTGTCGGCCGCTGTCGAAAATACCTGCGACTTGCTTGTTGGGATAGTGGTGTTGCGATCGATCAATTTGGTCGACACAGCGCCCATGGTCTCGATACCAAGCGAGAGTGGGATCACGTCGAGAAGCAAAATTTCTTTGCCCAAATCCCCTTGCAGTTGCCCAGCCTGAATGGCGGCGCCTACTGCCACAACTTCGTCGGGGTTCACGCTGATGTTGGGCTTCTTGCCAAAAAATTCTTCCACCTTGCGCAATACCAGCGGCATGCGAGTCATCCCGCCGACCATCACGACTTCCTGAATATCTTTCTTGTCAAAACCAGAATCAGCCAGGGCTTGCTTCACCGGACCCATCGTTTTCTCGACCAGATCCATCACAATCTCTTCCAACTTGGCGCGAGTCAGCTTGAGGTTCAGATGCTTGGGGCCGTCGGCCGTGGAGGTGATAAATGGTTCGTTGATCTCTACTTCGGGCGTACTCGACAGTTCAATCTTGGCTTTTTCGGCCGCATCCTTCACGCGCTGCAGCGACAGCGGATCTTTGGACAGATCCACGCCTTCGGTCTTTTTGAACTCCGCCAAAATCCATTCGATAATGCGTTTATCAAAGTCGTCCCCTCCCAGATGCGTATCGCCATTGGTGGCTTTTACTTCCACGGTCGACTGATTGGATTCAGTATCATGAGAAATTTCCAGTACCGAGACATCAAATGTTCCGCCGCCCAAATCGTACACCACGATCTTTTGATCGTTCTTTTTGTCAAAGCCATAGGCAAAAGCGGCCGCAGTTGGCTCGTTGATAATACGCAAGACTTTGAGCCCGGCAATTTCGCCTGCGTCTTTGGTGGCCTGGCGCTGGGAATCGTCAAAATAGGCTGGCACCGTAATCACGGCTTCGGTAATCTTTTCTCCCAAGCGACCCTCGGCATCGGCCTTGAGCTTCTGGAGAACCATGGCGGAAATTTCTGGCGGCGTGTAGAGATTTGCCTGCCCTGAGCTTGTCGAAGGGTCACCCATCTTCACTTTTACTTTTTCGCCATCGGCGACGATTTCGTATGGCGCCATGGATTTGGTGAGCGTCACTTCGCGATCGCCAGCGCGGCGTCCCATGAGGCGCTTGATCGAATACAAAGTATTTTTGGGATTGGTCACGGACTGACGCTTGGCCAGTTGTCCGACCAGCCGCTCGCCGCTTTTGGATGTTGCGATCACTGATGGCGTGGTGCGGAATCCTTCTTTATTTTCCAGCACTTTTGGCTGACCACCTTCGATAATGGCCATGCACGAATTAGTTGTTCCGAGATCAATTCCGAGTATTTTAGGCATATACATGTAATAAAAATTTCTGAATGTAATTTTTTATGATTTAGCAATCACGACTTTTGCCACCTTCAAAACCTTCCCCTTCATCATATACCCGCCATCGACTTCGCGAATGATAGTGTGCTCTGCTTGTCCTGAGCTTGTCGAAGGAGTTTCTTCTTCTCCAACCGCTTCATGTTTCGTTGCATCGAACATCTCACCAACAGTCTTGATCTCCTCCACATCATGCGCGCGCAGCACATCGCCAAATTGCTTCATAATAAATCCAATCCCCTTGCTCCAACTATCTTCTTGTTTTCCCGAAGACGAAAACGCTTTTTTGAAATTATCGTAGATCGGCAAAAAGTCACCAATGATCTGAGCTTCGCTCATGGCTGCCCAATCGCTCCGCTGATGCGCCACTTCGCGCTGCAAATTCTGATAATCCGCCACTGCGCGCTGCCAGCCGCTTTTGTATGTTTCACAATCGGCACACTCATTTGTTTGTTTCCCGCTTTGAGCGGGACCCCGCCCACTGGCGGTGGCTTGTGCTTCGTCCATAGCAGGATGGTTATGAAATCAAAGAATGAATATATTGCAACAATCCCAGATGCGCTCGGTAATTCATGCGCAGCGGCCCAACCAGCGTAAACACGGTCTCGGGCGACATGCGAGAAACGATCACACTGCAGGCATCGCCCAGCGGATTGTCGCTGCCTACCAAGACCTGCACCGTATCTGGTTCTACTGTCTGGAGCAAATCAGAGAGATGCTCCTCGGACTGATCAAAGATGCGAGAGACTGCCACCGCTGTCTCGTGATTAGCAAATTCGGGCTGGGCAAAAAAGTTGGCCATGCCAGTGGCATACACCGAGTCCGGACCAAAAGCCAGAATCACCACACTGCCCGTAACATCGGCCGCGTATTTGGCAATCGCTTTCAATCGGCTTTTCTCGTCAGAAAGTTCACCGGCCATTTCCTGAAGATGGGTTTTGTCTTTTTTCTTGGGCTCGGCTGGTGCCATGAGGTGCTCCACATAATAACGGTAGCCTTGCTCGGTGGGAATGCGTCCGGCCGAGGTGTGCGGATGATACAAATATCCCGACTGCTCGAGCTCGCGCATTTCATTGCGGATGGTAGCCCCCGACACGCCAAGGGTCTCGAGATCAGCCAAAAATGCCGAGCCGACTGGTTCGGCCGTGCGGATATAATTGTCGATGATCAAGGTGAGAAGTTTTTCTTGTCGCGACGCAAGCATATTAGCAGTCTATTGCTATGAGTGATAATACCCCACCCCTAAATCTCTGTCAAATCCCCCGTTATCCCCTTATTCTGACATCTACCCTTCGATACGACTCAGGGTATTTTGCCAAGGCAAAATAAAACCCTGCGCAGCGCACAGGGTGAAATCTTACCATGGGTCAAATATTCCTTCGAGAATCATTCGCAGACTGATGTCTCGCGCATGATGCAGATTCTCTGTCTGATCTTCTTCGTCACCCTTGCAGTTCATCTGGGCCAAGATGACAAGTCTGGTCAATTCCACAGAGAACATCTGTTCCAAATCTTCTTGTTTGTAGAATCCATGCCGCAGCCGATGGGCCAGCATCAGACGGTAGATCCGGTCGGTCGCCAGATCTTCCATATAGCCATTGATCAGGCTTGCTCCGCGTCCAGCCAATACGCCAGCACGATATCGGATCACGGTGTGAATGGCCTGGCGTATGCCTTCGGTAGTAAAGTCTCCCAGAGGTGAATGTCGAAGCTGGGGCAATCCTATGTCATCGTAGCGCCGAGAGATCTGATTGGGGAATGGAAATTGCTTTACCGCAATTTCATTTTGATCTGGATGCCCAGTCCAGGCGCCATCCATACCAATACTAGCTTCGTTGCACTTGTCCGATTCAAGAATCGCCAGGGCCTGATTATTCTGTGCCGCATCTTTTCGATCAGGATATAGCGCTGTCATCCCGCCAATTGCCAGAATCCCCCGCTTGTGGCACGTCTCGACCATCAGTTGTCGCGGCCTCTGGAGGGTCAGCGTGTCATGCGCAATCGTATTGCGATCGGCGAAAGTAAAATTCAGGTAGTGGAAGAGATAATCCAGGAACGATGCCAGATAATCCCACCGTCCGAAGTTCAATCCGACAATATACTGCCGGAGATGATAGATAAATTCTTCCATCTGATAGACCAGCGGAAACGATTCGACCAGCGCCATGCATTTGAGCTGATGTTGCTCCATGCCTTTGCGCACGAGGAGAACCTCGAAGAGATCCCGCCACCATGCTGCCTCGATCGCTGACTCGCTCTTGGGGATATAGATGCACAGCGCCCGATCACCAAGCCAGGCAGGATCCAGACGGTCGAAGAGATACGCAAGATCAAAGAGCGGCGCTGGCACATCAATCACTTTGCCCTCGATACGCAGGCGCTGGTGCAGATGCAATCCGCGCACCCGCAGCCAGATCACCGTGTCGCTTTTCTTGATTCCAATCTTTTCACCACTTTTTTTATCTTGATACCTCAACTCACCGGCAAGGGCAGAAAGATAGCTCCAGATGCCAACTTCAGGATTATTCCCCTGATTCTTCATCGAGTCTTCGATATCGAGCATCACGCCCGGAGCGCCGGAATTGAGCATTTTCACGCACAAATCTTCCTGATCAGCCGGGCCAGTCATCTGATTGCGCTGGTCGCGACACCATCCAGGAAGCTCGATTCGCCAATCACCTTGCCGGATGCGGGTCGCATATGCGCCACGGTTGTAATTGGGCAAACGCCCACAATGCGCGGCCGCGAGACACTCGGTTCGATTGCGCAGCAATCGCTCGGCCCATGGGCCAAAGGTCTCATTCAACTCCAAGACGGTTTTCGCATCTTGTGTCCAGATGCTGATTTCGCTGTACGGAAACAATTCACGCTGACGTTCGACAAGAGTCATGATTTTTCTCCTTGTGAAAAGAGCACGGCTTGAAATAAGCCGATCGGATGAAGAATACCGAATGTGTTCACGTCTGTCAATTGGGCATTTGCCGAAAAAAAAGCTCTCTGTTATAGTGAGAAATGGTTGAGAAACAATGGTAACGGAAGGAGTGTGCCATGATGACCCGGCGAGAACTGCGGATCTACATGATCGAGCGTGATTGGACAGATAATCCCCGCTGGTATGGAGTGAAGCGAGACTATATAGCCAAGGATGTGGTGCGACTGTCGGGTTCCCGATCGGTCGAGCACACACACGCCGTGCTCGGTGCCGAAAAATTATGGAAGCTTCTATACAGCGAACACCATGTGAAAGCCATGGGTGCCCAGACCGGTCTGCAGGCCACACAAATGGTTCGCGCCGGACTGCAGGCGATCTACGTGAGCGGCTGGCAAGTGGCGGCCGACATGAACCTGGCCGGCGAAACCTATCCGGACCAGAGCCTGTATCCAGCCAACAGCGTGCCCGATTTCGTGGCGCGCGTGAATAGCGCGCTCACTCGCGAAGACGAGAAGCAATGTGCCGAAGGGGGCAAGGTCATCGATTGGTTCGCGCCGATCATGGCCGATGCCGAAGCTGGCTTTGGCGGACATCTGAACTCCTTCGAGATCATGAAGGCGATGATCCGCGCTGGCGCTGCGGCGGTGCATTTCGAGGATCAGCTATCCTCGGCCAAGAAGTGCGGTCACATGGGCGGCAAGGTGGTGATCCCCACCGGCCAATTCATCGAACGCCTCAAGTTCGCGCGGCTGGCAGCCGACATTATGAACGTGCCGACGATCCTTGTGGCCCGCACCGATGCCTACAGCGCCAGGTATCTGGCCAATGACATTGACGACCAGGACAAGCAGTTGATGACTGGCGTCCGTACAAGTGAAGGCTATTTCGAAGTTCGTCACGGCCTCGAAGCGGCAATCGCCCGCGGCCTAAGCTACGCCCCCTATGCCGACATGCTCTGGTGGGAAACCTCCGAGCCGGATCTGGCACAGGCCGAAGCATTCGCCAAGGCAATCCACGCGCAATTCCCTGGCAAGCTTTTGGCCTACAACTGTTCGCCGAGCTTCCGCTGGAAGACGCACCTGTCCGAAGAAGACATTGCTACGTTCCAAAACCGCCTTGGTGACTACGGCTACAAATTCCAGTTCGTCACCCTGGCTGGATTCCACGCCAACAACTACGCGGCGTTTGAGCTGGCGCAAAAGTATGCCGCTCGCGGCATGAGCGCCTATGTCGAGCTCCAGGAAGCCGAGCATGCTGCGCAGGCGTGGGGCTATGAAGCGGTGAAACACCAGACTGCAGTCGGTACTGGCTACTTCGACAAAGTCGTCGAGGTCGTGAGCGGCGGCGCCTCGAGTATGACGGCGCTCGGTGAATCGACCGAAGCCGCGCAGTTCCAGGACAAATGAAATCCTTCGACCGTGCTCTCTTCGAGCCTGAGCCTCAGAGTCGATGGCAGGATAAATAAAACACCCCCGTCCAGTCAAACGCTGAACGGGGATTTTTTTATGGCAAATGAATCTGCAAAAAACAAATCAACCCCGAGCGGGGGTTGATGAAAGAGACAAAAAGTATTATTCGCTGGCCGTGCGGGTGTATTCGCGAATGTCGGCAATTTCCGACAGGAGAACATTTTCTACAAAGATGCCGCGCGAGTAGAAAATCCGTTCCAATTCATTCTTCAAATCCTGCTCTACAGCATCGCGCTGTCCGCCAACCAGATTGGACTGCGAGAAACGGCTAGCCACCATGCGGATACGGCTGCGGACAGCTGGCCGGATAATCTTGGCCACGAAATCTTCGCCGATCGTCTGCCAGATCGATGGGATCTGATGAATGTCGAGCCGTAGGAGAATCGTGCCTTCCACAGCAATCTTCTTGCCGTCTTCGGTTACTGCCGCAATCGGGATATCACCCAGCGCTCGTTCGTTTTGCGGATTGAAATCGCGCGAAATACTGTATTCCAATGTTTGCGTATTGAAGAGTTTGGCTTTTTGCCAAAAAGGAATCTTGAAATGCAGACCTGGGGTCAATACCTTTTTCAAAACACCGCGACCCAAGTCGTACACACAGGCCACATAGCCTGGCGGAACATTGATAAACAAACCCTTGAGCACATCCTCCATCACGAAGGAGTACATTAATTTATCAAGTGACGATGAATCGTCGGACATACGATATATGGTTAACGTTTAGTGCGCTTTTGCTTCGGCGGGTTTGGGTGTAGAGCGAAAAATCACCTTGCTTGCTTCTGCTATGATAGCAGAAAAGACGAGCGATGTCAAGATAAAGAGCGATTTGACCATGGGCAAGATGTAAAGGGCGACGAAAACAAATGCTGGAAAAAGAATGAAGTAGGCCAGGTCGGCGCGTGTGACCCCAACGCCCATTTTTTTCTTGCGGCGAAATTCCAGATAGGTCTCGACCAGAATCCAGAGCGTCGGGATGGATGCAGCCAGGGTGTCGTGACGGTGTCCCAGATCAAAAATAAAAAACTTGGTATTGATGACACCAGGAAAATCCACCCAGGGATAGAGAATCTTCAAAATCTTGTCGCCGGTAATCCCACGCAAAAAGACTTGATAGAGGAGAACCAAGACGAGAAGTTGGATGCCCAAAACGATAATTTTGGCCCAAGGCTGGACTTTGCGCCGTTTCAATACCTGGCGAATCTGCTCTTTGCGGAGCACCTGATCGTGATGGTACTCCTTGTCGATTCGGGCGACTTCTTCGGCCAGTTCGGCATTGCGCACGCGGTTGCGTTCGTTGATCAGGGTAAATGGCAAAAGGACAATCCGGAGGATCACGGTCAGCTCCACCACAGCCCAACCCAGATTGGAGAGTGTCCAATTGTTGTAGAGCCAAATCAGCGCATTGAAGAGCGGCTGGTAGAGAAAGTCATTCCAGAAATTCAAAAACATAAATTGCCAAGGCAAAAGTCAAAAATCAAAAGGCAAAAGATCTTTTTACTTTTTCCCTCTCACTTTTTACTTTCGCTAGCATAGCAGAAAAAACAAAAATAGGCAACTTAATTTGCTTTTTCCCAGGCTTCGGCCGAAGCCAAATATTCGCCTTTAATTTTTTCAAAGTAGGCCTTGGCTGGGCCATACTCATTGGGGATCTCGCCTTCCAGAATCGCCTCTTCGATCGCCTCTTTGATCTTGCCCACGGTGGGGCCCGGCTTCAGTCCGCACTCGGCCATGATTTCTTCTCCCCGTACGGGCGCCTGGACTGCGCGCATCTCATCTTTGGCTCGTACCTCGGCGATTCTTTGTTCCAGCATATCGTAATTGCGCAGGCGCTTGGCTTTTTTGTATGGGTTGCCCGTCGTAATATCACTGCGGCAGAGAATCAAAAGATCAGACAACAAATCACCAACACTGACCATCAGCCGACGCACTGCGCTGTCGGTAATCCCCTCGTCCATAAGAGCAATCGGCTGGAGATGCCAGCGCACCAATTCGGTAATATATTTGGAATCATCACCACTCATCCGCAGACGACGACAAATCTCGCGCGCCATCTTTTTGCCCAGATGCTCGTGCATGTCAAACGTCCAGCCGCGGCCCGGGACAAACTTCTTGGTCTGCGGCTTGGCCACATCGTGCACCAGCCCAGCAAACCGAAGCAGCGGCTTGTCGGAATACAGCGCCACATTATCCACCACTTGGAAGGTATGGGTGAGATTGTCCTTGTGACTATGACCATACACATCTTCCACGCCCGAAAGCGCGCAGATTTCGGGGAGAAATTGCGTGAGAAGTCCAGTATTGTACAAAATCCAGAGTCCCACCGATGGCTGGCGTGTGCCCAGCAATTTCAGTAGTTCTTCCTGGATGCGTTCGGCCGAGATGATCGAGAGGCGTTTGGCATTGCGAGTCAGAGCATCACGCACGGCTTCGTCGAGCGAAAAACCAAGCTGGGCAGCAAATCGAGCCGCTCGGAGCATGCGCAGCGGATCGTCAAAAAATGTTTCGTCCGGCGCGAGCGGCGTGCGCAGGATTTTGCGCGCGAGGTCTGCTTGCCCGCCAAACGGATCGATGATGGCGCCGAGAACGCCGCGAGCGCCGATGATTTGCGCCATGGCATTCACGGTAAAATCGCGGCGGCTCAAATCAGTTTCGATCGTGGCCGGAGTCACTACCGGTTTGCGAGAACTTGCATCGTAGCGTTCAGTTCGGGCGCCGGCAAACTCGACTTCGAGACCATTGGGGAATACGTAGCGGGCCGTATCAAAATCAGGAAATTCAACCAGTGATCCAGCCTGCTTCATGGCCGTATCAAAGGCTTTGGCAAAAGCTAATCCACTTCCTGCCTGCGCAGACGGGCCAGACACAACGACATCAATATCTTTTCTTTCGGCAATCCCAAGTAAAGCATCACGAACAACGCCTCCGACAGCGTAGGCTTTTGTCTTGGTTTTTCTGGCCACTTTGGCAATCTCGGCAAAAAGTTTTTTGGTTTCCATAGTGGAAAATTCTTCCCCGAGTATAGCCAAATATTGCCGAAAAAGCAACTGGTCTTACCAATGATGGCTGGCAGTGATGGTGGCGACTGGCCGAGAAACCGCATCACGCAATTCTTCCACACGATGCAGATCTTCCCAAGGGAACCCTGCTCGACCGAAATGCCCATAGGCCGCCGTGGGCCGATAGATCGGACGGAGCAAATCAAGTTCCTGGATAATTTTCCCGGGGCGGAAGTCGAACACTTTTTGTATTCCCTCAACCAAGATATCGTCGGCCACAGCGCCTGTACCAAACGTATTGATGGAAATGCTGGTGGGTTCGGCTCGGCCAATCACATACGACACCTGCAGTTCGCACCGATCGGCCAGTCCAGCGGCCACCACATGTTTGGCCACATATCGGGCCATATAGGCGCCCGACCGATCCACCTTCGAAGGATCCTTGCCAGAGAAACAGCCGCCACCGTGCCGCCCCATGCCACCATAAGTATCGACAATAATTTTTCTTCCCGTAAGACCCGTATCACCATGCGGCCCACCGACGACAAACCGACCAGTCATATTGATATGAAAAGCAGTCTCGCGATCAATGTATGATCCGCAGACTGGGAAAATCACGTGTTCGGTAATCGCTGTGCGCAGGTCTTCCAGTGAAATGTCTGGATCGTGCTGGGCCGCAACCACGACATTGTGCAGACGCACAGGCTTGCTGCCATCATACTCTACTGCCACCTGCGTCTTGCCATCCGGGCGAAGAAATGGGAGAAAATTGTTTTTGCGGACTTCGGCCAGTCGGGCTGCCAATCGATGGGCAAGCATAATCGGGAGTGGCATAAATTCTGGCGTTTCATTGCAGGCATAGCCAAACATGAGGCCCTGATCCCCTGCCCCCTGTTCTTCGACCGAGGCCTGGTTCACGCCCTGGGCAATGTCGGGCGACTGCGCATGAATGCCAATCAGGATGCCCGCGTGTTCGGCGTCAATGCCGTAGGCGCTATCGGTATACCCAATGTCGCTGATCACTGTCCGCGCAATTGTCTGGGCATCCACAGACGCCTGGCTCGTCACTTCTCCGGCAACGACCAGAAGCCCAGTCGTGGTAAACGACTCCACCGCAACGCGCGAGCGGGAGTCACCCGATAGATATGTGTCGAGAATCGCATCCGAGACTTGATCACAAATTTTGTCCGGGTGTCCTTCGGTCACGGATTCCGAGGTAAACAAAGCATGTTGCGCCATAGAAAAAAATATAAGCGACCATGATAGAGGGACTGTGTTGAAGAGTAATCATCTCGACAAACAAAAAACTTGTCTGTTCGACCCAAGACGATGGACCATCCAACAGAGAACACCATCACGGCCTATAAAAAGAGTTTGAAGATACTATAAACTCCCCCCAAAATAAACGCAACCAGGCAGGCAAGCGCCACCCATAGCAATTGTTCCAGGTGTTTGCGGCCGTTTTTGATTTTTCCTTTGGCGCGCGCCCGCGCATACATGCAGAGAATAAGGATCATCTGCAGGCTAATGCAGAATCCACCAAGAATATCCATCGCGTCAATAAATTCCCGCACGCCAAAAAAGAAAAGCGCGAGTGGCGCACCAATTGTTGCGAGGAGCGCCCAGGGACGTGAAAAACGAAAATCCCATGACAGTGAATCTGCCAGAGCGGTACCCGCCATAAGAAATGCCATGCCCATAGCAGCCACGGCCAGCATATTTCCCAAAATAAATGCCTCAGGCCCAAGTACGTGGCCGAGACCGATAGTCGCAATCTCACTCGTCTCTTCTCCGCTCACTCCGAGCGCAATCATGGTAAACAAAGCATAGACAACGATCGTCAGCACCCCAGCTGCAAGAATTGCTCGCTTCAATTGTTTTTCCTGATTTCCCAAGACCTCGCGCGCTTCCGGAATACTGGTGGAGCCATGCAGAGCAAACAGAATCACGCCATACGGCAAGAAGAACGCTGATAGGTTAAGTGGGATAAAATGCGAAGGGACGACATGGGGCGCGCCGATAAATACCACAAAAAGAACAAGCAAGATTGTACCAATACACAGCACCAGGTCAACCAGTTGAACTTTTTTTAGGCCAAAAACCAGTGCCACCGAACCGAAAACAAAAAATCCCAAACTCCAGGCAATTGCCGAACCGCCAGCGAGAGCTGCGAGGGCATCGCCAACGCCAATCATGTAGACAACAAGCACGCCAAGCAGAAGTAATCCCGTTGTCATGGCCATCAGCCATCCGCCTACCGGCCCAAGATATACCCGAGCCAGCCCAGGCAGCTGATGATGATCAGAATGGTGGATCAGAAGTTCTCCAAGGATCACATTCATGGCAATCGTAAGGATCCCCAGGCCTACGAGATAAACAAGTCCAAGCCCTAGCCCGACTTTGGACACCGCAAAAGGGATGCCAAGAATACCAGCGCCAATAGTACCCGAGACAATCAGCGCCACGGCTTCGAAAAATG
>CAYNXQ010000009.1:0-15626 GCA_964401185.1 uncultured Gammaproteobacteria bacterium
GTATAGCGCCGGAGTGATCTCTCTTGCGACCATGACGCTGTATCGGACGTTGTCGATGGTGCTCCTTATTATTCTTCAATTCCTTCCATCGGGCAGTACCATACCATGGAGATTTTTTCTGGTGGAGTACGCTACCGAAATTTTGTTGACAAGTTTTTTGGTTACGGCCGGGTATGGATTACTCTTTACTCTCTCCCGAAGGAAAGATCGGGCCCCGCGTCTCAATTGGATTGTATGAGCGCACACGAAGCCCACCCATTTCCTCTGGATATCGAGGGGATCCAATCGCATGAATATGCCTGGGTACGCAATCCCCATGCCTGGGTGGAGGAATCCTTTGCCTTTGAATCCTCGATTCCGCATCAGGTAGAGTCGTCGCATCTGCGCGCGCATCTGGGAATCAGTCTCACCAAAAAACACGTGCAGGTGTGCCTGGCGCTGATTGGCGCAATTTTGTTTGGCATATCGGGAAGGATTTTTTTTCTTCAGGTCGTTCGCGGTACGGCCTATCGCGCATTGGCGGATAGCAATCGCTTGCGCACCGTTCCGATCCCAGCAGAACGCGGTTTGATTCTGGATCGCCACGGAACACCGCTCACCAAAAATATTCCGAATTTTTCTTTGGCCATTGTGCCGCAGAATTTGCCGCATGATCCGACCAAAAAGGCCGACGTGATCCGACGCCTGGCTGCGTTGACCCATCGCAGTGAAACAGATATTGCTGGCGTCATTCAGGAGTATGGCGCGTATAGCTACGAATCGATTACGATTCAAGACAATCTTGATTACAATACTGCCTTGTCGATCCAAATTGCCGGAGCCGACCTGCCCGGCATTGAGATCGAGCGGGGGAGTAAGCGCCTTTATGTGACCAACGAACCGGGGACGAATACGGTATCAAGCTCTACCCTGTCACTTTCTCATATCCTTGGGTATGAAGGGAAGCTGAGTCGCAGCGAGCTCGACTCTCTATATGGCGATGGGTATCTCCCCACGGATTCCATTGGAAAAAGTGGCGTAGAAAAAACTTTTGAGTCCTATCTGCGCGGCACCTATGGCAAAGAACAAATTGAGGTGGATGCGCTGGGTCGAGAGCAAAGCGTACTCGGACAGACGGCGCCAGTACCTGGCCGGCATATTCAGCTGGCGATTGATCTTGGGATGCAGCATGCTTTGGAACAAATTTTGGCAAAAACGCTAGCAGCCAATCGAAAGACACGAGGGGTAGCGGTGGTGATGGACCCGAGAAACGGCGAAGTTTTGGCCATGGTAAGTTTGCCCACTTTCAATAACAATGATTTTGCAGGTGGTATATCGCCCGAAGCGTATGGTCAGTACAAAAACAATCCTGACCAGCCACTCTTCAATCGGGCTGTGGGCGGAACGTATCCGTCAGGCTCGGTGATCAAGCCAGCAATCGCGGCGGCGGCGCTTCATGAAGGAGTGATCACTGCGCGCACGACGGTTCTCTCTACCGGCGGACTTCAAGTGGGCCCGTGGTTTTTCCCGGATTGGCAGGCGGGTGGTCATGGCATCACCGATGTGCGCAAATCACTGGCGTGGTCGGTCAATACGTTTTATTACTATATCGGAGGGGGGTATAAAGATTTTGTTGGCCTTGGCGTCGAGCGAATTGTAAATTATTTGCGGATGTTTGGTTTTGCCAGCCCGCTGGGCGTGGACTTGCCTGGCGAGGCATCAGGCTTTCTGCCGTCCAAAGAGTGGAAGCAGACAGTAAAAAAAGAAGCCTGGTATGTTGGGGATACCTACAATCTCTCTATTGGCGAAGGTGATCTGCTTGTCACTCCACTGCAGATCGCGGCGATGACCGCAGCTGTGGCCAATGGCGGAACGCTCTATCGTCCTCATGTCGTTCGAGCGATTGTCGATCCGGTAACCAATCAAGCAACATCATTGCCTGTGCAGGCGATTCGTCAGAACATTACTGATGCTGCCGCTATTACAACGGTGCAACTGGGTATGCGTGATTGTGTGATCTATGGCTCTTGTCGACGTTTGGGGGATCTGCCATTTGCTGTGGCTGGCAAAACTGGTACTGCCCAATGGCGAAGTGACAAGGCAAATCACGGCTGGTTTACTTCGTTTGCGCCATTTGATCATCCGCAGGTCGTGGTCACTGTGCTTGTAGAAGAAGGCGGCGAGGGGAGCAGTATTGCGGTGCCTGTGGCTGATGAATTTTATCATTATTGGTGGACTCATAAAAACAATTGACATTTGACCATTGACACCTGACATGTAACAATTGGCATTCAACCGACCAGGAAAATAGTCAATTGTCAGGTGTTCCAAGTAATACGTGCATTGTGGACAAACAGATTTGACGTTCACTTTTCATGTATCTATACTACCAAACATTCATTCCGCCCGGCGGATTTATTTTTTTGACTTACCCCTATTCCTATGGACAATGTGCAATACATGAGTGAAGAAAAGTTGGCTGCACTGAAAAAAGAATTACAAGATTTGAAGGAAGACAAAATTCCCCAACTCGCCAAACGGATTGATGATGCTCGGCAGATGGGAGATTTGTCGGAAAATGCCGAATATCATGCTGCGCGCGAAGACATGTCGTGGATGCAGAGTCGCGTGAAAGAAATTGAATATATTTTGGGCAATGCCGAGATTGTCGGCGGAGGATCTTCCGGTGATCGCATTACGATTGGTTCCAAAATTAAAGTTTCTTTTTCTGGCAAAGAGCGAGAGTACACCATTGTTGGCGCTCAAGAAGCCAATCCAATTGCTGGCAAAATTTCCAATGAGTCGCCGCTCGGTCAGGCATTTTTGGGCAAGAAGAAAGGTGATGAAGTTGCAGTCACCGTACCCGCCGGTGTCCAAACCTACACCATCCTTGACGTCAAGTAATTTTTTTGATACAACAGGATAAGTTCTTTGTAACCCTTTGAACGGGAGGATGTGCCATGGAGATGTTTTTCTTACTGGGGTGTGGTATCGCATATCTGTGTCTCTGGAAGCCGGGAAGGCGATCCGATCTACTAGATTGGAACAGTTTGGTTCGATGCGGGATCATCGCGCCAACCGGCGCACTCTCGGAGGTGGGTGCTTCTGGAGAAGGAAACCTCGCGCTTGTAGAGGAGGATGAGCCATGGAAACATTGAGTCCCAAGCGACGACAGACATTGGTCGCAGAGCTGTCCAAAATTTTTCATCTTTTGTCGCGGCAAGATTTCGAATCCTTGCTCGGCACACTGGGTCAGCTTGGTCAGGCAGTGCGAAAAGAAATCCTAAGCGAGGCCGAGCACTGCTGTCAGGAGGAGCGTCAGCGGGCTCGTAAAGCACAAGAAGATTTGTCGAAATTGGCCGAGGATGGCGATGTTTTCGGCAAGCACCTGGCCAGCCTGGCCAAAGATCAGAGCTCGAGCGAAATTCTTGCGGATGCCTGCAAGAAAATCGAAGATCGTTTTTCGGGGATTCGCGCGCTCCCCGTTACTTTGGACGATGACGATGATTATGATCCGCGTGGGTAGACATCAGATAGGCGGTTCGAAGGCTTTCGAACCGCCTCTTTTTATTTTCTCCACTCCGCTTTACAACCGGACCAATTTCTTGCTATAGTAAGCCAATCTGATTCATCCTCTATGAAACCAAAATTTTCTTCAGAAAGCGCGCCTGCGCTAGGCGACGAACGTCAGGTCCGGCTAGAAAAACTGCAGAGCCTAGAGAAAAAAGGCGTGAATCCGTACCCAGGCAAAAGCGAACGTACCCATACGCTGGCGGCTGCGCGCGAATTGAGTTCTGGCGCCACAGCGACGATCGTTGGGCGAATCATGACCAAGCGCGACATGGGCAAGCTGACCTTTTGTCATCTCCAAGACGAAAGCGGACGCCTGCAGATTGCTCTAAAAAAAGATGATTTGGGCCAGGCATACGCCGACTTTCTTGCATTCGTTGACAGTGGTGATATTGTCCAGATTTCTGGCGAACATTTTGTCACCCACAAGGGCGAACCGTCCATTTTGGTTCGTGAATGGACGATGCTCTCCAAAGCACTCCGACCGCTCCCCGACAAATTTCATGGACTCCAAGATGAAGAACTTCGGCTTCGCAAACGCTATTTGGAACTCCTCACCGATCCGACTGTGCGAGAATTGTTTGTGCGCAAGAGTCGATTTTGGAACAGTATGAGATCATTTCTCATGGATGAAGGATTTTTGGAAGTGGAAACGCCAGTACTCGAGACAACTCCTGGTGGCGCCGATGCCACGCCATTTGTCACCCATCACAATGCGCTCGATCTTGATGTCTATTTGCGGATTTCCATGGGCGAACTCTGGCAGAAGCGATTGATGGTTGGTGGATTTGAAAAAACGTTTGAGCTCGGCCGGCAATTTCGCAACGAAGGGATCAGTCGCGAACATCTGCAAGACTATACCCAAATGGAATTGTACTGGGCCTATGCTGATTACGAGATGGGCATGGCGCTCGTTGAACGCTTGTATGCTCATGTGATCGAAGCGACCTGGGGGACGCTGCGATTTTCCATTGGCAATTTTTCTGATATTGATTTCGGCGGATCGTGGGAACGAATCGATTATGTCTCCACGATCAAGAAAATGACTGGCGTGGATGTCCTCAAGACTGATGATAAAAAATTGCGCAAAAAACTCGATGAACTTGGCATGACCTATGATGAACGCGATGGTCGCGGACGCCTGATTGATACGCTTTGGAAGCATTGCCGCAAAGAAATAAAAGGGCCGGTATTTTTGGTCCATCATCCAGTTGTTGTGTCGCCCTTGGCCAAGCGATTGCCAAAAAATCCCGAACTAACCGAACGGTATCAAATTATTGTTGCAGGAAGCGAGCTGGGCAATGGTTATTCCGAATTGAACGATCCGATCGATCAGGCCGAACGATTTGCCGAACAGTCTCGTCTGCGTGAAGCAGGGGATGCCGAAGCGCAGATGCATGATCGTGATTTTGTCGAAGCGCTGGAGCACGGCATGCCACCGACCACCGGTTTTGGTGTCTCCGAACGATTGTTTGCTTTTCTGGAAAATAAACCGGTGCGCGAATGCGTTCTTTTCCCACTCTTGCGTCCAGAAGGGGAATAAAGATTCTGTATGAAAACGGTTATGATTTTTGGAACGTTTGATATTTTGCATTTCGGTCATCTGCAATTGTTTCGACAAGCGCGACGTTATGGCGATCGGGTGGTAGCCGTCGTAGCGCGCGATGCCAATGTCCGCAAAGTCAAAGGAGTAGAATCATTTCATACCGAGGCCGAGCGCAAAGCATTTTTGGATCATATTGACTTGATCGATGAAGTGCGACTGGGCGATATGACCGACGTCTACAAAGTGATTCGCACGGTGAAGCCAGATGTGATTTGTCTCGGCTATGATCAGGAAGTGTTCGTGGAAAATTTGAAGAAAAAAATCAAAGAGTTTCATCTGAACACGCGGGTGGCGCGCTTGAAGCCGTACAAACATCACGCCTACAAAACAAGCAAAATTAAAGACTATTTGAATCGGATGGTATGAGCGATAATCCCGAAGCCAAACATATCTGTGTTGCCCTCGCCTTGATTATCAAAGACGGTCAGTTGCTGATGGGCAAGCGCAATGATCCAGTCCAGCCGGAGTTTCACAACACCTGGGAATTTCCTGGCGGCGGCGTCGAATTCGGAGAAACGATTGAGGCTGCTGTCTTGCGCGAGGCGCGAGAGGAAGTGGGCTATGAAGTCGAGATCGTGAAGCGACTCAATTATATCGGGGTTTTTTGGGTAGACAAACCGGAATTTCGCTATCAGGTGTATCTTGTCCCGCATGTCTGCCGCATTGTTGGGGGAGATGGAAAACTGCAGGATTCCGAAGTGCTGGAGGCGCGATGGTTTGATCTTGAAAAAGTTCTGGACATGCCGCTTTTGGCAAATAATGGTGAGATGTATCGCGCCATCCTGCCCGAATTGAAACAGGTGGTTGCCACACTCCACACATGATACTCAATGTTTTTTTGTATGTTGGATATTTCATATATTCGCGAGCACAAAGATGCCGTGAAAAAAAATTGCGCCAATCGCCGCGTTACGGTGGATATCGATCGATTACTTTCGCTCGATGAAGAGCGGCGACAATTGGTTCACGATCGCGACGAGCTGCGGGCCAAGAAAAATAAAACATCCAAAGCCAAGCCATCACCCGAAGAGATTGTGGCGATGCGAGCCGTGGGCGATCAAATCAAAGTGCTTGACGTCAAGTTTGACGTGGTGCTTGGAGAATATCAAGATTTGCTGACGCAGGTACCAAACCTCACCAGTCCTGATGCGCCGATTGGCGGCGAAGAGGATTTTCGCGTAGTCGAAGTAGTCGGCAAAGCGCCGCAGTTTCGCTTCACACCCAAAGATCACGAAGAGATTTTGAGGGGGCTGGATTTGATTGATTTCGAGCGTGGCGCCAAAGTCACCGGAGCCAAATTTTATTTTGCCAAAAATGATCTTGTCCGTTTGAATCAGGCGCTCATCAACTATGGCCTGGATATCGTGGCGGGGCATGGCTATACCATCCTGGAAACCCCAGATCTGGCCAAAGACGAAATTCTCTCGGGCGTTGGCTTCAATCCGCGCGGAAAAGAAACCCAAGTCTATTCGATCGAAGGCGAACCACTAAGCCTGATTGGTACTGCCGAAATTACTGTGGGCGGGTATCATGCTGGTGAAGTGCTCGACTTGAGCGCCGGGCCAAAGAAATATGTTGCACTGTCGCACTGTTTCCGCACCGAAGCCGGGGCGTATGGCCGGACCAGCAAGGGCCTCTACCGCGTGCATCAATTCACCAAGCTAGAAATGTTTATTTTCTGCCGTCCAGAGGACAGCGAAGCCAACCACGCCGAATTGCTCGAGATTGAACGAGAAATTGTCGATGGCCTTGGCCTGCCATATCGGGTGATTGATATTGCCAGCGCGGATCTTGGCGGCCCAGCGTATCGCAAATTTGATCTGGAAGCCTGGATGGTGATGAAAAACGATTATGGCGAGATTACCAGCACGAGCAATTGCACGGATTACCAGGCGCGACGGCTTGGAATTACCTACAAAAAAGAAAGCGGTGAATCGGCATTTGTGCACACGCTCAATGGCACAGCAGTCACCACCAGCCGTATTCCACTTGCGATTGTCGAGAATTATCAGCGAGCCGACGGACGAATCGACGTGCCAAAAGCATTGCGACCGTATCTTGGTAAAAAAATTCTTGGTTGATCTATGGTCGAAGAAAAGCCGGTCCTCGTGATTTTGCCCGGCTGGGGTGGATCGCGAGAGACCTGGAAAAATTTTATTGCGCTTGCGGAGCATGATTTTCGGGTGATCTGTATCAATCTGCCCTGCTTTGGCGATGAACCGTGTCCGACTACCGTCTGGGGAGTAGAGGAGTATGCACGATTTGTCGCAGAGAAAATTCGATTACTGTCAAATGTTCATGGTCAATTGTCAAAGGCCATTCTCTTGGGTCATTCCTTTGGCGGACAAGTGGCGGTACGGCTTGCAAGCGAACATCCGGAATTATTCTCTTACCTGGTTCTGGTGGGCGCTTCTGCGATTCGTCCTCGAAAATTTTTTCGTCGCTCAATCTTTTTTCTCGTTGCCAAAACTGGCAAACTTTTTTTTCGATTCCCGATCATTGAAAAATGGCAGGATTGGTTCAAGGAATTGCTCTACAAAGCGATTGGCTCTCGCGATTATACCCAGACTGCTGGGGTGAAGCGCGATATTTTTCAAAAAATTATTCGACAAGATTTGACTGCCACACTACCGAGAATTACCACTCCGACGCTGGTTCTGTGGGGATCGAAAGACTCCTATGTTCCACTGCGGACCGGCAAAAAAATTGCGCGTCTCATCCCGTATGCCGAATTCAAGATTTTCCCCAATGCTGGTCACGGGCTTCACCTTACACATGCCGAGGCCATGATTGGCGCGATAGAGTCGTTTATCTACCACAAACCATTGAGCATATGACCCAGATCCTCTCGCTTTTTATTTTATTCCTCTGGATCATAGACGCGCTCTTTGATTATACCGAGCTTTGCTATCTCTGGCAGCTCAAGGAATACCGCTTTGATCGGTTTCGCGATTTTCTCTCGACACCAGAAGGTCAATGGTATTTTTTGCAATTTCGCTATATTGGCCGGCCACTGATTGCGCTCGTCGTTTTTTTTCTGCCGATCAACAATGCCACATTTGTTGATTGGATTTTGGTAGCGCTTCTGACCTTGGAGAATTTGCATGGATTCATGGCACTGATTCGTCGCCGAAGCCGCCGACCCGATTTCACGCTGCGCGCTGTTTCCATTATTGCGCTTACATTGGTTGTCGAAAGCACCTGGCTTTTCTTTTCCAAAGATTGGACAATTGTTTTTCTACTCCTGGTCATCCGGAGTGTTCTTTTTGCCTTCGTCGTTGGGTTGACCAGCATCCCGGTTCGCGTGGTCAAATCATGGCGGATGGAGGCGGCACGCAAAAAATTGGCTCAATTTCCCAAGGTGCTGGTGATTGGGGTAACAGGGAGTTATGCCAAAACAACCACCAAAACATTCCTTGCGCATATTCTTCAGGATAAATTTCGCGTACTTGCTACTCCAACGCATGTGAATACTGATATTGGCGTAGCCGAGTTTGTTTTGGCCAATGATTTTGCCGATTGTGATGTGTTCGTGGTCGAGATGGGGGCGTACCGAGTAGGAGAAATCAAGATGATCTGTGATATTGTACATCCGAATATTGGGATTTTGACTGGCATCAACGAACAGCATCTGTCACTATTTGGAAGCATGAAAAATATTCAACAAGCCAAGTTTGAACTCCTGCGTTCACTCCCCAAATCTGGGTTTGCTGTTACCAATAGCGATAATCCCTATTGCCGAGAGTTGCTCCCCGAAATTGCTCCACCATACGAAACGTTTGGTCGTGAAGTTGTGACTCACCCGAACCTCCAGGTGGTTGAAACCATTCAGAAAAAGGATAATCTGCATGTGACGTATGCGTACCGCAATGGTGCACCGTGGACAGTTACGATTCCAGTATTTGGACTCCACCAAGCGATGAATATTGCCCCGTGTATTTTGGTTGCCAAGCATCTGGGCATGACAGAAGCGGAAATCGGACAACAGCTCTCGACTATCCGACCGCTTGATAAGAAGTTGGCGGTCTATTCGTATGGCGCCTCCACCGTTATTGATGATAGCTACAATGCCAACCCGGATGGATTCTCGGCAGCACTCACTATGTTGTCGGCTTTTGGTGCAGAGATGAAGCGCGTCGTCATCACGCGCGGCATGATTGAACTTGGCCAACGCAGCGCACCCATCCACGAGCGTATTGGTGGAGAAATGCGAGGAGCTGTTGACGAACTTATTCTTATTTCGCGAGATCCAGAAACTGCCTTTCGGAAAGGCTTGGGGGGTAATGCGTCGAACATGCTCACCGCGGTGACAGACCCTGATGAACTACTGGCCATCGTCAAAGCATTCCACGAGACACCCCATGTCGTTTTGATTGAAAATCGTCTACCCGAGCTTGTCTATCGTGAATTGTCAAAGGAAAAGACTGTATGAGCGGACGCAAGCGATTTATTTTTACTGGCTTTGAACCCAACATACATGCCGAAGACACTCGGCTTGCTTGTCGTGCACTTTTGCAACCATGGGGCTGGGGGAATTTGGCAGTCGGTGATGCTCCAAAGCAGGTAGAAGATTGGTTAAAGCAGTACTTTGCTGTGCCTGAAGCAGTGACTACTGATAGCGGGCGTTCAGCTTTATTTTTTGCACTCAAGGCCATGGGGATTGGGCCAGGGGATGAAGTGCTGGTCCAGGGCTATACCTGTGTGGTCGTAGTCAATGCCATTCTTGCGGCTGGCGCAACTCCCATTTACGTTGATACGATCAATGATTTTTTCATGGATCCGGCCGACGCAGAGAAAAAAGTAACTGGAAAGACCAAGGCGATGATCATTCAGCATACCTTTGGGATCCCTGCAGAGCTTGAAGCGCTTCTCTTGATTGCAAAACAACATCATATTCGGACGGTGGAAGATTGCGCGCATACGATTGGCGGTGAATGGCAGGGGGAAAAATTGGGCACGTTTGCTGATGCCGCCATTTTGAGTTTTGGTAGCGACAAAGTGGCTTCTTGTGTGCGGGGCGGGGCGGTCATCACGAGCGACGCAGCCCTTGGCAAGCGGGTTCGCGCTCTTGTAAGGCAGCTGCCAAAAACTCCATCCAAAATTATCTTGAAAGAATTGCTCCGATATCCGATATTTGCGTTTGGAAAAAGATTTTACCATCTGTGGGTGGGGAAGTGGATTCTTGGAATTGCCCGTCGCCTTCGTCTCGTGAGTTTAATTATTGATCCAGAAGAAAAGCGCGGCGAAGAAAATAAGCCGTATCCAACAAAATTCCCCAATATCTTGGCCAAAATGCTGTTGCTTCAACTTCGTCATCTCGAAGCTTCAAATCGGCATCGTCAAGATGTTGCGCAGCTCTATGATCGACAGATCAAAAATATTCACATTCGTTTGCCAAAAGAGCAGCGTGGCGACGCGATGTATTCGTATCTGCGTTATCCGATTATGGTGGAAGAGCCAAAGAAACTGCGGGCATTTGCCAAAGAGCAGGGGATATTGCTTGGGGATTGGTA
Source organism: uncultured Gammaproteobacteria bacterium (assembly GCA_964401185.1). Classification (GTDB taxonomy): domain Bacteria; phylum Patescibacteriota; class Patescibacteriia; order Magasanikbacterales; family UBA922; genus JAHFIC01. The sequence goes on from CAYNXQ010000009.1 coordinate 10,669, forward strand.
CGATCAGGTGGTTGCACCCTGCGACGCGGCATGTGTCCACATTCAGTATATCGGAGGCAGCTGCCCTCGCGCCGAGCATAGTTCGCGCGGATCAGTGAATTTGCCAACCGATGACAGTATTCATCTGTCCGACGCCGAACGAGTGGTAGCGTGCATCAACGCATTTTCAAAGTAGCGTATGATTCGTGTCGAGCCGATACAATTTCCTGAAGTGTGGGAACAATTTCTCCTTCATCAGTCGGACACACTTTTTGTTCAGTCAAAAAATTATGCCGATTTCTACCGCGCGATGGGGGAGAAAGCCTGGATTTTTGGCGTATATAACGAGGGGCAATTGATTGGCGGCACGCTTGCAGTCTCCACGCATGCCAAGCGGGGTAATTTTCTTTACATCCCCTATGGTCCAGTGCTCGATCCGACCAACCATGAAGCGTATACAGTTCTCTTAGAAACGATTCGGGTCTTTGCACGAGAACAGAAGTATGATTTTGTTCGGGTGAGCCCTTTTCTCCTTGACACGCCAGAACATCGAGTCCTGTTTACCAAGATTGGATTTCGTCTTGCGCCAATTCATGTGCTTGCAGAAACGACTTGGATATTGCCCTTGGCCCAAAGAGGGGAAGAAGAATTGCTCGCTGTGATGAACAAAAATCATCGCAATCTCATTCGACGCTGTTTGAGCGAAGGAGTGCGGGTCACATTTTCAACTGATCCAAATGATCTTGCGGATTTTAATACTCTCCACAATCAAACCGCCAAGCGCAATCAATTTCATCGATTTTCCCCCGAGTACATCTCCAAAGAATTCATCGCTTTTGCCAAAGAAAACCAGGCCGTGCTTATTCGCGGGTATTTGCCTAATGGGCAATTGGATTCCGCCGCAATTGTGATGTACTACGGCCGGATGGCAGCCTATCGCCATGGAGCCTCTTTGGGTATTGACAAACGTTTGCCGACATCCTATCTCGTCCAGTGGGCAGCGATTCAAGAGGCCCGTCGGCGCGGAATAGAGGAATATAATTTTTGGGGTATTGCGCCAGATGGAGCTTCTCGCCAGCATCCCTTTGCGGGCATTACGCATTTCAAAAAGGGTTTTGGTGGATATGCCAAGCAACTGATGCCTTGTCTGGATTTGCCATTGACGTCCAAATATATCGTGACCTGGATAATCGAGAGTATTCGTCGGATTCGTCGTGGATTTTGATTTGTCTATGGATCTCGGTTCGCTCTTCAATCGGCACAAATTGGCCCGACGTTTTGCCCGGGATGGCATCGAACGGCGTGGGGCAGGACGTCATCCTGATTTTTCTTGGCAAGAACAGAATGGCAATCCATATCGCCAGGAAGAGTTGGGCTTTCCGCGGCGCTCCAAGATACTTTTGGCAATTGCGTTTTTGGCCATTGGCGCATCATTGGGCATTTTATTGCTCCATCCATTTTTTGCGATTACCCAGGCGCACATCCATGCATCTGGATTGGAACGAATAAAAAAAAATGATTTGTTGGAGGCGGTCAACAGCATCTTGAATGGGCGACGTGCCTGGGTTTTTTCCGCGGACACATATTTTTTGGTCAATGTTGGTGAAGTGCGGGATATTTTGGAACAAAAGTTTGCTCTCGCATCTGTGTCAGTGCAAAAAACATTTCCTCATAGCCTGACGATTACAATCAGTGAAAAAACATCCACCATTATTTATGATAATGGCGCGCGGTATAGCTATGTGGGGCTTGATGGGCGTATTGTCGAACTTCTGCGTCCCGTGGCCGATCGTGAATGGAAAATATTGCCCGGGGTAAGTACGGCGTCCAGTACCACAACGACGCTACCATTGCGTGTGCACTTGCCTCCAGTTGATGATATCGAGAAACAGTTTGGAAAATATCCGATAGTTTTTGACACGCGGGGAATAGATATTGCAGTGAATACTGTTGTATTGAGCACGTCGACTGTTGCGGGGATCTTGCGGTGGTTTGGAGCACTCCAGGATGCTCGTTTGGGCGTGCCATTTTCTTATATCTCCATTGCCAATGATTTGGGGGATGCCGAATTTGAAACCACGGCAGGCTGGAGGATCAAAGGACGGCTCATGGGAGATATTGATGAACAGGTGCGCGCCGTCGAGACTGTGCTTCATGATCCGACCCGCCAAGGGCCACTGCAATATATCGACGTTCGATTCCCTGGAAAAATTTATTGGCAGTAGCGATTGACGATAGCGTTTTGGGTTTGGTAGGATAGACATATTCAAAGAGGAGGATATCATGGATTTGTATAGCCAAATCATCGGACATCTATTTTTGAGTGGTTTAGATGTTGCCACTGTTGTCGAAATCATTGGCATCCTTGCTCTTGCCCTGATTGTAAAGAGAAAAGAAAATCGAGAACGTCGATGGCTGAGGCAATCACATCAGCATGGTGGCTTGTTTGTTCTTTTGTCTTCTGGCGGAGGTGTCGCATTGCTTCCAGAAACAGCTGAGTCCAGTAGGGCTTTGGGGGAGGGGGTAATCTACGTAGAGACTCTTATTGGATCGGATGGGCGGATGTTGCGGCGTACAGTTATTGGAAATAAAAAAAATGGTGGAAAAAAATAAGCGTCGAACGATCCGGCGCTTTTTATTTTATTTGGTATTTTTTGAGGAGGGGAGGTAGGGTTCGGATAGACTTTGTCTAAAGAGAAAGGAAATATCATACGTCGCACAATATATCTTATGCGACACTACAGAAGGATAAAAAAGGATGCACCGAGGGTTGGCGCATCCATCTAATTACCGGCGCGGCTTTTTTGCGTCTGGAGGAAGTCGTTTTTGTACGTGCGACTCTCCCTTTTTATTGATGTTGTTTTGGCAATCCTGACATATGCCAAGCACATCTACAGGAGTTTGTTCATTGCCCTGGTCAGCACGATCAAATCGTTTGACCTCGCGGTTGCATTCCGTGCAAACCACAATGCGTTGTGGGGCGTATCGACGCTTTTGCTTTTCTTTTTCTTCGGCTTCGGCTCGGCGCTGCTCGCGTTCCTCATCAGTCGGCAGGGATGATGTAGCTACGTGGTTATTGCCCACCTTGGCCCTAGACTTTCCATTCTGATGAGTAAGATCGTTTGTATGCATTGGTAAAGAACGTACCTCCAAAATTCAGTATACACAGGACTAGTCTGGGGTTCAAGTCCCCTCCCTTGGGCAGCAAAAATTTAGATATATTGCCGTACAACCCCAGTAACAACTCCCCCAACCCGCAATTCTTGTCGCGGGAAGAGATCAGGATACTTTTTGTTGGCAGCGCGCAAAAATAAGCGCCGGCCTTTTTGCATCAGATACTTGAGCGTCCACTCGTGATCAATCTCGGCCACAACCACCGAACCAACTTTGGCAGATTTCTTGCGGTTCACTACCACCATGTCGCCAGAAAGAATGCCGGCATCGCGCATCGAATCACCAGAAACTTTGAGCAGAAATGTTTCGCTGGGTTCATGGATAAGAAGATCATTGAGTGAGATGCAGTCCATCACTTGTTCTTCCGCATCACTTGGGATACCAGCACGGATGTCACCCAGGACCCGGATGCCGTAAAGTTTGGTCGTTGGGATCAGGTTTCCCTCTTCGCTCTTGGCGACCAGTCCATCCTCGACGAATTTTTCCAGATAGGTGTGGAGTGACCCTTTGGATTTGAGGCCAAAGATATCCTTGAGTTCGTCGTAGGCAGGCAGGCGGCGCTTTTTTTGATAATACTGAAGCAATTGTTTTTTCCGGCGTTCGTAGAGTTGTTGGTCAAGCATACCAGATGTGTTATCGAGAACACATGTTCTCGTGTAGGTGCTAGTATAATAGAACAGATGTTCTGTCGTCAATTGTGGATAAGTTTGAGCTATGAAAAACAAAAAGCGGAGACAACGCTCCGCTTGCCACTACATCTCCTCGTCTGCCTATGCGCATTCACAGCAATCCTGACAGCACTTGCAGGTGGGACAATCATCCCCTTCTTCAGTCTGGAGATGACACGACGGGCACCGCATACCGTGACGGATTAAGAATTAATCATCTTGATTAGTGTACCACAGAGGAATTATTGTTGCATCAAGTATGGCAGTGGATCAATAGGCACGCCGCCCATGCGTACCTCAAAATGAAGGTGTGGACCAGTAACAAATGGTCCAGCGCCAATAGTGCCTGGGGTAGCTCCAGAATAACCAATCACATCCCCGCGCGAGACAAATTGATCGTTGGTCACCACAATGCCGCTCAAATGTCCATAGAGCGTCGCCAGGCCTCCTGGATGGATGAGCATGACATAACTATAGCAGGAGGCGGTTGTGCAGTGTTTGGCTTGGCCGACATAGCCTGAACCGGCCGCATGGACGGGAGTCCCCTGGCTGGCGCGAATGTCGAGCCCGCTGTGCTGGAAAATATTGCGGAAAGGATATTCTGGATCATGGAAATAGGTGGTGATGTAATGGCTTGGTACTGGCCATGAGAAAAGGCCATTGTATTGGCTGTCGAGGCTGGCTGGAAGCTTATTTTGCGCTTCAAGGCGTTTCCGCACTTCGGATTCTATACTAGAAATCTCCCCTTCGATGGCGGCTGATTGACGCTGCAAATTGGTCAAAAGGGATTTATAGACCAACTCCGATGATCTCGTCTGGGCAAGGAGCGTTTGTTTGGCAGTTTTGGCTTCATCCAAATCTTGTTTTTGATTTTGCAAGGTATCCTTGAGCGCTTGGTATGATTTCTGGCGTTCCAGAGTCTGCGCCTGGTCCGTCTCTAGATCAGCTTTGTCGGAGCGAAGGGCGCGGGTATTTTGATCCAGATTTTTTTCTACGGTTTGGATGTTCTGCAATTTATTATAAAATTCGGAAAAGGTATTGTAGGCGGCCATGACCTGCAGATAATTTTTGGCATCATCATACTGGAGACTTCGCAAAAGTTCTTCAATCATCGCCTCCTCACGGGCCATTGTTGTT
>CAYNXQ010000010.1:0-15446 GCA_964401185.1 uncultured Gammaproteobacteria bacterium
CAGGGCAAGGCAAAAGCGATTTTGGGCAACAATGTGGTGGCGCATATCAATGATTATGCTGATTTGGCAGAAGGGATTCGCGCTCTCCTCGCTCCAGATGGCGTGTTTGTGTTCGAGGCGCCGTACCTCCTCGACATGTTCGAGAATCTCACCTTCGACACGATCTATCACGAGCACCTCAATTTTTTGGCCATTCGACCGCTCCTCCAGCTGTTCCGACAATATGATTTGGAAATTTTTGACGTCAAGATTGTTCCAGCCCAGGGCCAATCAATTCGGGTATTTGTCGGACACCGCGGCGCGCATGCCGTAGCAGAAAGTGTGGCTGGCTGCATTTTGGAAGAGATTGATCATGGTTTGTCCAGTCCAACTGCGTATGAAAAACTTGCGGTTGAGATTGCTGCGGCCAAAGACAAGACCGTGGTCATGCTCCGAGAAATAAAAAAACAAGGCGGTCGGATTGCGGCCTATGGCGCGCCTGCCAAGGGCAATACGGTGCTCCAATATTATGGGGTTGGTACCGATCTGCTGGATTTCGCGCTTGATGAACTCCCCAATAAGCAAGGACTTTTGACTCCGGGCACGCATGTGCCAGTGGTAGACCGCGCCTACGCCGACGCCCATCCTCCAACGCATTATTTTCTCCTGGCTTGGAATTATTTGTCTGTGATTTTGCAAAAAGAGCGCGCATTTTTGGAGCGCGGCGGCGTATTTGTTCTCCCGACTGGCGAGACGATCACCCAAACACCTGTAGTCGTTACCGGAGAAAAAACAGCAAGATTCGAGTTTGATAAAAAGATTTTGGTGGCAGGTGGCGCTGGGTTTATTGGCTCCAATTTTATCCGCCATCTCTATACAAAATATCCTGGCTACCAGATTTGGAATTTGGATTTGCTCACCTATTCGGGCAATCGCGACAATCTGCATGATCTGGAAAAGGCCGAGGCAGAGAAGCCAGAATCAGGGCGGCGGTATGTTTTTGTTCAGGGTGATATTGGCGATGACGCCATCCTCAAAAAATTGTTTACCGAACAGAGTTTTGATGCTGTGGTCAATTTTGCGGCCGAATCGCATGTCGATCGATCGTTGTGTTCGGCTGCCGATTTTATCCGCACCAATGTAGTGGGCACGCACACCCTGATCGAGGCAGCGCGTCGGCACCAGCTCCCGCGTTTTGTTCACATTTCTACCGATGAAGTCTATGGTGATGCGCCCTTTGGCTGGCGCGATGAGACCTCGCCACTCAATCCTTCCAATCCCTACGCTGCCTCCAAAGCTGGGGCAGATGCCCTGATTGCGTCGTACATGCGCAGTCACAATTTTCCGGCGATTCTCGTGCGCGGCTCCAACAATGTTGGGCCGTATCAGTATCCAGAAAAGTTGATTCCATTGGCCATCTCCAACTTTCTCGAAGGCCGACCGATTCCAGTCCACGGCGATGGCGGGCATGTACGATCGTGGCTATATGTGGCCGATTTTTGCACGGCCATTGATGCGGCGCTGCATCGTGGCAAGTTCCATGAAATCTACAATGTCAGCGGCACAGCCAAGAGCAATCTGGAAGTACTCGCGGCAATTCATACACTCTTGGAACTGCCCGAGCCGCTGTCGGCTTATCTCCATCACACCAATGATCGCCCCGGGGCCGATCGCCGCTATGCGCCAGATTCCAGCAAGATCCGCAAAGAACTTGGCTGGGTGCCGCAGTATGATTTTTCCCGCGCGATTGCCGAAACGGTTGCCTGGTATCTGAAACACGAATCATGGTGGCGCGAGATCAAGAAACGGCAGGCATTTTTGGAACATTACGAGCGACAGGAGAAGGCGAATTATTATTGAGAGCTTTTAGCTTCACTAGCTTGTTAGCTTTTTAGGTGCTGTATGAAATTGCTGATAACAGGGGCAAAGGGGCAGCTTGGGACAGCTGTGGAAGAGCTCTTTTGTGCAGATAACGAGGTGATCGCCCTCGATAAAGATGGTTTGGATGTCACGAACCGAGCGGAGGTGTTTCGCGTACTGGAGATAGAAAAGCCAAACGTGATTATCAATTGCGCGGCCTACAATGCGGTGGAAAAGGCAGGGGAGGAGATTGAACTCGCGTATCAATTGAATGCGCTCGCGCCATACTATTTGGCCGAAGCATCCAGCTGGGTTGGCGCGCGATTGGTGCATGTAAGCACCGATTATGTGTTCGGAGATCAAAAAACGCGGTATGCTGAAACAGATGCTCCGACCCCGCTCAATGTCTATGGCGCAAGCAAATTGGCAGGAGAACAATTGGTTTTGCTCTCTGATCCACGCCATATCGTTGTACGGACAAGTTGGTTGTTTGGCAAAAGTCGCGATATTGGCAGTCACAATTTTGTCACCACCATGCTATCGAAGGGAAGATCGCAGACAGAAGTCCGCGTGGTGGCAGATCAAATGGGCGTGCCAACTTACGCACCGGATTTGGCCAGCAAAATAAAAGAATTGCTGGAAAAGAATGTGCTTGGTGGCATATATCATGTAACCAATAGCGGCTCGTGTTCTCGCTTCGAGTTTGTCCAAGAGATCTATCGTGTATCTGGCCTTTCAACTGTAGTCTCTCCAATTTCAACAACTGAATCAGGATCGCGCATTCGTCGGCCAGTCAGTACGATTTTGGAAAATAAAAGAATTTTGGCCATGGGAATTGCGCCACTATGCAGCTGGCAAGACGCATTGGCTGAATACTTGAACAATAATTTTTCCTCTATGCAATTTTACGATCAACGATTTCACGAAGATGCGCGACGGCGGGGATTTTATGATATTATTCCCGGGCTCGCGGGTGATATGAACTTCACACACATGAATGCGGGGATTATTTCTGGCCTCCACATGCATCCCAAGCACACGGATTATTTTGTGGTGGCCAAGGGGGCGCTGTTGTTTCGGTTGATCTATTCCGATGGCCGGCCAGAAGAAAAAATTGTGGTATCCGAGCATACGCACAAGACACTCCTGATTCCACCGGGCGTGTGGCATGGGTACAAATCGCTCGAGCCAAGCGTTGTGCTTTTTTATACTGATCATAAATTTGATCCAACCGATGAATTGCGGCGAGAAACCACGCCCGAAGAATGGCAGATAGAAATAAAATAGCTTTTAGGTATGTCCGACGCCAAACGACAATGGTCAAAAATATTATTGAGTCCCTGGTTCATCTTGGTTCTTGGGGCAGTGCTTTTGACTGTTGCGATGCTCCTCGGCGGGCCCATGGGCAACGACGAAGGGGTGTGGGCCTACATCGGACGCATCTGGGCAGACCATGGCGTCTTGCCATATTCTGGCGCCATCGAAAACAAGGCCACGGGAATTTTTATGCTGTACGCTGCTTCGCAGTGGCTGTTTGGATTGAATATCTGGTTCCCACGGCTCCTGGCAGTGCTCTTTACGCTTGGCACGGGATTTTTTATTTATCTCCTCACCAAAAAATTTGGTCCCAAGCGCGCGGCCCTGTTTGCCATGACAATCTTCATCCTGACGATGCCGCTCAATTCGACCGATGGCACCTATGCCGAGACCGAAGTGTTCATGAATTTTTTTCGCATTTTGGCGTTTCTTTTTTCTTTGCTCGCCTTTGAAAAACCCAAACGTCGCCTGTTCGTCGCTTTGTCCGGGGTTGCCTATGGATGGGCGATTGCTTTCAAGCAGCTGGCGGTGCTCGATGTGATCCCGCTCATTGCGTTTCATCTTGTGTTTGTTGGCAAAGATTGGAAACGATTTTTGGAACATGCGCTGTGGTTTGTGGTGGGCGCGCTTGGTGCAACCGGAATGTCGCTCGTCCCATATCTCTTGTCCGGTGGAACGATTTCAAATTATATTGATGGCGCTTGGCTTATCCTGCTTCGCTCAGGCTCGAGTCCGGCCACGCTCGTTTCACGCATCTCGGGATTTTTTGCCCATTTCTTCAATGTTCGCTTGGCCTTCCTCGCGCTCGCTTTGCTTGCCTATATAATCTCGCGAAAAAAATTGGCTGCGGCCACGCCGTATACGGTACCGCTCCTTATCTGGGCACTGACCGATTTCTTGGCCTACAATGCCGATGGCTGGTATCTTGAACACCATCTCAAGGTATTTATTCCATCATGGTCAATTATCTTTGGATTGATGATTGATTATGGATTGTCGCGTTTGCGCGTGCATCACGGCGCGCCAGGCCGATCCACCGAAGATGATCAAGATGCTCTGGCGATTCTCGCGATGGTTGGTCTGTTGATTTTTTATATTCCCTTTGAGACCAATTACTATCAGAATATCCGAAAGAATCTGCGCGGCGATGTCTTTGACACCAGCCTCACCGATCTGGGCATCTATGCGCGACACATCACCAAGCCCGGTGATTATATTTATATCTGGGGATTGCATATTGGTCCGACCTACTACTATTCCAATCGTCTGGCGCCGAGCCGGTATTTTAGTGAGCCCTTCCTGGGACAGCCGGGCGCTCTGGCCGAGGTAGAACATGATTTTGTCGTTCATCCACCACGATTTATTTTTGTTCCCGTGGATCGCGAACCGCCATCAGCCTGGCTTGAAAAAATCATTCAATCCGGGTATCATCTGCGAGAGACGAAATTTGGACATAATATCTATGAACGGAAATTATGAGTTGTCCGATCTGCGGAACCACTATTGTCCAACCCATTCGCGCCAGTCATTTGCTGCATTTTTATCGCTGTCCCGAATGTACTGGTTACTACCCCGAGAATACCGATGTGCCAGCATATCCCGAGCAGTACTTTGCCGAGGGAGATCGGCAGAGTGTTTTGGGGCATGCAATCAAGAAAGCCTTGCAGATTTTTCTTTGGCTGCGCTGGAAAAAAATTATTTCAACCTTGCCAAAACCCGAGGGGAGAATTTTGGATTATGGCTGTGGCAACGGCAAGTTGGTCGCCTTTTTGCTTGGCAGAAAAATGAACATCGAAGGATTTGATCCGTCGCCAGGGGCAGTGGCGCTTGCCCAAAAAAATGGTCTGCCGGTGTTTGGTACCATTCCCGACAAGCAGTATGATCTCATTATGCTCTGGCACAGTCTGGAGCATACCAATACGCCGCTGGCCGACCTGCGGGAACTACAAAAACATCTGGCGCCCGGTGGACGATTCCTGGTGGCCGTGCCCAATGGCGATAGTTTCGAGACGCATCTGACTGGCGGCAACTGGTTTTGCTACGATTGGCCGTTTCATCGCATCCATTTTACTCCCCAGTCGCTGGCGCGTTGCTTTGCCGAGGCTGGGCTCGCCCAAGTGTCGGTTGATTTCTTCAATCCGGAATATACGGTCTCTTCGGTGGTCCAGACATTCCTCAATCTCTTTTTACCCAAGAATGTTTTTTATAGTCTGATCTCGCATCGCCGTCAGGAAAAAAAGGAGTTTTTCAAAATGGTCGTTTTTGTCCTGTTTTCGGTGCTTCTCCTTATTATCTTTGCTCCAGTGCTACTCTGGTTCTGGCTTTTTTCTGTGTTGACCAATCGGAGCGCGGCGATCATTGCTGTGGCTGTGAGTCGTGGGGCATCTGTTGACGAACAGCCCTAAATACGCTATATTTGGACTACTATTTTCATGTATGGCCTACGACTTTTTGAAAGGAAAATCAATTCTTGTAACTGGCGGCACTGGTTCATTTGGTCAAAAGTTTATCCAGACGCTTCTCGCCGAGACCGAAGCGGCCAGAATCATCATCTTTAGCCGCGATGAATTGAAGCAATCGCAGATGGAGGCCCAGATTCCGGATCCGGAAGGACGTTTGCGTTTTTTTATCGGTGATGTGCGCGATGCCGATCGATTGGCTCGGGCATTTCACGGCGTAGATTTTGTGGTCCATGCGGCTGCACTGAAACAAGTTCCTCTCCTCGAATACAACCCATCCGAAGCCGTGCGCACCAATATTTATGGCACACAGAATGTGATTGATGCGGCGCTCAAATCTGGAGTGAAGAAAGCAGTGCTGGTATCGACCGACAAGGCCGCCAACCCCGCCAATCTCTATGGCGCGACCAAGCTCTGTGCCGAACGGTTGGTAGTGGCCAGTAACGCATATGCCGGAGCCGAAGGCACAAAATTTTCAGTAGTCAGGTATGGAAATGTTATTGGCAGCCGCGGAAGCATCGTAAAATTGATCGAAGACCAGCGTAAAAAAGGAGAGCTGCTGCTGACCCATGAAGAGATGACGAGATTTTGGATCACGCTCGAACAAGGCGTGGCATTGGTTTTGCGGGCGCTTGAGCATATGTATGGCGGCGAGATTTTTATCCCAAAAATCCCGAGCATGCGGATCAAGGATTTTATGACGGCCGTGGCTCCCGACTGTCAAATTCGCATTGTTGGCATCCGTCCTGGAGAAAAGCTGCATGAAGTGCTTGTGACGACTGAAGAAGCGCGACACACGCGAGAGTACGAACATCACTACATTATTTTACCGGAAAGTCGGTGGGGAAATATTCATGAATATTATAATGATGGCCGATTGCTTCCCGATGGATTTTCTTATTCCAGTAATTCAAATACGCAGTGGTTTGATACTGATGGTTTACAGCGCTTGATCAGTTCTCTATGATTCCCTATGGCCACCAGTCAATCGATGAGGAAGATATTGCCTCTGTTGTAGAGGTTTTACGTTCTGAATGGTTGACCCAAGGCCCTGCAGTGGAAGCGTTCGAAAAAGCCCTGGCAGACTACTGTGGCGCCAAATATGCCGTAGTAGTTTCAAATGGTACTGCCGCTCTTCATGCCGCGTACGTTGCTTGCGGTCTGCAGGCAGGAGATGAAGTGATTACCTCACCAATGACATTTGCCGCCACTGCCAATGCAGCTTTGTGGCAGAGAGCGAAAGTGGTTTTTGTGGATATTGATTCGGCTACCGGAAATTTGGATCCAGAGAAAATTGAAGCGGCTATTACCTCGCGAACCAAAGTAATTGTCCCGATTGATTACACCGGCCGCCCGGCTGATCTCCAGGCGATACAGCATATTGCGGCCAAGCATCGCCTGATTGTGGTGGAGGATGCTGCCCAAGCCTTGGGAGGATTGTATACAGGCAAACGCATTGGTTCTATCAGTGACCTGACGACGTTCAGTTTTCATCCAGTAAAAAATATTACGACGGGCGAGGGGGGAGCGATTCTGACCAATAATGAAAATTATTACAAGATCATGAAAAAATTTATCACGCACGGCATGACCAAGACTGACGTTGTCCGCTCGTCGCCTGGCCCATGGTATATTGAAATGCAGTTGTTGGGCCAGAATTATCGCTTACCTGATATCCTTTGTGCATTAGGCACCAGTCAACTAAAAAAATTGGATCGTTTTTTAGCACAGAGACGTCTCCTTGCCCTTCGCTACGACGAAGCTTTTCGCGATTTTCCGAATCTTGCGACGCCGCGAGCAGATACTTCGGAGATTCAGTCGGCCTGGCATCTCTACGTTGTTCGACTCATGGGATCTCTGGTATCTCGACGCAGAGAAATTGTCCAAAAGCTGCGCGAGGCTGGCATTGGCGTTCAAGTGCATCATATTCCGGTGTATGTTCATCCCTATTACGAAACACTGGGATACGCAAAAGGTCTGTGTCCGATTGCCGAAGCATGGTATGAATCGGCGCTATCGCTGCCGCTGTATCCGGGGTTAAAAACAGAAGAACAGGAGTATGTCATCGAAAAAGTAAAAGCATTTGCGGTATGAAGCTGCCAATGGATCAGGACAGGATGGCGGGAGAGAAAATTTTTTTGCGGACGCTCGATGTGAAAGACGCAAGCGCTGAGTATGTTGCTTGGCTCAATGATCCGGTGGTCAATCAGTATTTGGAAACACGGCAAGCAACGCTTGAAAATATTGGACAGTATATTCGCGAGAAATTGGAAAGTCCGATGGCTCTATTTTTGGGAATTTTTTGGAAAGAGATGGGCAGGCACATCGGTAATATAAAGTTGGAGCCGATTGATTGGGAGAAAAAAATTGCGACTATGGGCATTCTAATTGGTGACAAAGAATATTGGGGTAAGGGGGTGGCGACCGAAGCAACCAATCTGATCGTCGACTACGCTTTTCGTGAACTCGGATTAAAAGAAGTCCGCCTGGGAGTCATTGCGACCAACACCGCAGCCCGGCGCGTGTACGAAAAATGCGGATTTACGGTTGAAAAAATTGAACCAAACGCGATTGATCATGATGGTCAGAAGTTTGATCACGTGTGGATGAAAAAACAGTCTTTTCGTGTATGATTTTTCTTCTTCTTATTTTTTTGGGAGCATACCTCATCATGGAATTTATTTTTTGGTTTCGCAATCCTATTGACCCGCAGGTCGTGTTTCATATTGCTCATAGACTTTTGCCCGATGCGCGGCTTGGCTATGTGATGAAGCCGAATCTGCAAGAGACCGAAGTGTGGGATGGGGTAGAAACAATGTATGATACCGATGCATTGGGCTTCCGCAACCAGGGCCTTTCGTACGATGCGTCGCTGTTTTTTGTTGGTGATTCATTTGCCTATGCGGGGGAGCTTCCTCGGGAACAGGCCTTTTTTTCTCTGATCGGAAAGCAACAGCAGCTCACCCCGATCACGTATGGGGTGGGCGGCTATAGTCTTCCACAATATAAAGTCATCATTCGCGATATAATTCCACAAGGAAAAAATAAAACAGTGGTGATTGCCATATTTGCCAATTCATTGGAAAAACCATTGCCCGATGCCATGCTCGCCACACACTACGAGAAGAATTTGCTGCCAAGAATAACGCAATTGCCGTGGCGGAAACGATTGCGTCTCCAGTACACCTTTTCATTTTATCTCTGGCAACAGATAAAAGCGCTCTTTGGCAAAAAATCGACAATCATCTTGCCAAGTGGTATACAATTAAAAGCCAATAGCGGAGCGTCAAAAGAATTCAAAGACCGTGATAGCGTTGATTTTTTTCGGATATTTGAAGAATTGCTTGAAGAGATAAAAAAGAGAACGGATATCGAACAGGCGTTGATTGTGCTTATTCCGACCAAAGAATCGGTCTATGGCGAAGAGCATCGGCGCATTTTTGGGAATTTTTTGGACAATGAAGCCTATGGATATACGGGTATGGCAGAGCGGGCGCATCGGGCCGGCGTGTCGTTGCTGGATCTGACTGATATTTTGAAAAAAAGAAGGGATGAACATCTCTACTGTGAAAAAAATCTTCACTGGACCGAGCGGGGACATCAGTTGGCAGCCGAAGAAATAGGGCGACACTTATTCACTCTTCGTACGTAATTTTATGGATAAAAGAATTATTTCCGACCCGGCCGACCAGCAGTCAGGCCTAAAACAATTGAAGCGGTGCAGCAAATGCGTCATGCCTGAAACACAGGAGATTATTAGTTTTGATGAACATGGCGTGTGCAGCACCTGCCGCAACGTGTCGATCAAGCAGGAAAAAATTGATTGGGGCAAAAAGAAACAGGAATTTTTGGATCTTCTCGTCCAATATCGAGGAAAACATTTGTACGATTGCATCATTCCGTTTAGCGGCGGCAAAGACAGCGCCTACACGGTGTATAGTTTGGTCAAGGAATATGGTCTCCGGCCCCTTGTGGTCAGTTTCAATCATCATCTCTTGCGTCCAACGGTCCGTGCCAATCGCGAGAAAGTGATCAAGCGTTTGGGTGTTGATTTTTTTGATTTCAAGGCTGATTGGCAGCTGATCAAGCGCATGATGCGCATCACGCTCGAGCGCAAGGGAAACATTTTGTGGTACGAAGAGACCGGCATCTTTTCTCTGCCCATGCATCTGGCAATCAAATTCAATGTGCCGTTGGTGATTTGGGGCGAGCCATCTTCGGAATACACCAGTTATTACAGCTATGATGAAGTAGAAGAGGTGGATGAAAAGCGCTTCAATATGTTTGTGAATGTTGGTATCACAGCCGAGGATATGCTAGGCATGCTCAATGAAAAAGCAAGGTTGAGTGGTGCGCCGGTTGTTTCTCCTGAAAAATTGTGGATGTATACCTATCCAAAGCGAGCTGATCTCAAAGCGATCAATTGCCGTTCTGTTTGTTTGGGTAGTTATCAGCCGTGGGATGTGAAGAAACAAGTCGAGATTATTAAAAAAGAATTGGATTGGCAAGGAGACGAAGTAGAAGGCGTGCCCCCACAATATAATTACGAAAAGATCGAAGACATGATGCAGGGAGTGCAAGATTATCTCAAGTTTATCAAGCGCGGCTATGGCCGCATGAGCCATTTGGCCTCGATCGATATTCGCAATGGCCGCCTCACGCGTGAACAGGGGATGAAGCTGGTAGAAGAGTGGGAAGGCATGCGCCCAGCCAGTCTGGATGTGTTTTTGCATTGGATGAATATGACAGAAGAAGAATTTTATGCCACGGTTGCCAACATGAGTGTTGCGCCATGGAAGCATGATCCATCGAAAACCAAACGAGGCAAAGAATTGTGGGATCAGCATCTATGGAACAAGGATTGATCGTAGTCATGGACTACGGCATGGGAAACTTAGGTTCGATTACCAAAGCCCTCGAATATGTCGGGGGTACCGTTTTGTTATCAGCGAATCCTGAAGATGTACAAAAAGCCGAACGTATTGTGTTGCCGGGGGTGGGAGCGTTTGGTGACGGTATGAAAAATTTGCGCGAGCGAGGATTGGTCGACGCACTGCACGAAGAAGTGATGGAAAAGAAAAAGCCATTTCTCGGCATTTGTCTGGGCATGCAGCTTTTGGCCAAGAAAAGTTATGAATTTGGCGGGCACGACGGCTTGGGTTTTATCGACGCCGAGGTCAAGCGCTTGGAACCAGCGGGAGGGCTGAAAGTGCCTCATGTGGGCTGGAATAATGTCGTATTTCAAAAAGATCATCCGCTCCTGAGCGGCATTGCGAGTGGTGCAGATTTTTATTTTGTTCACAGTTATCACATGAAGTGTACCGATGGTTCCGTTGTCATTGGCGAGACAGATTATGGGAGGCCCATGACAGCAATTATCGCCAAAGATAATATATTCGCCACGCAATTTCATCCGGAAAAAAGTCAGAAAGATGGGCTCAAGATTTTGGAGAATTTTATTCGCCTGCCTGCGCAGGCAGGTTGGGATGGAGTCTATGCTTAAGAAAAGAATTATTCCAACGCTCCTGCTGAAAGACGGTCGCATGGTCAAAACTCGGCAGTTTGGCGGGCACCGTGATGTGGGCAATTCTGTTACAGCCGCTCGGGTATATGATGCCCAGCGCGCGGATGAGCTTATTTTTTTGGATATTTCTGCAAGTCGAGAAGGACGTGGCGCACTATTAAACATTATTCGCGAAGTCTCGGAAGAATGCTTTATGCCATTGGCTGTTGGTGGCGGGATTCAAACGGTTGATCAGATTCGTGAACTTTTGAAAGCTGGTGCAGACAAAGTTGTGGTGAATTCTGTGGCTGCAGAACATCCAGAATTTATTGCTGAAGCCGCAAAAATTTTTGGCAGCTCTACCATTGTCGTTTCAATTGATGTCTTGAATGGCGAAGTGATGACACGAAGTGGTATAAGACACACTGGAAAAGAACCTGTTGCTTATGCAAAAGAAATGCAAGATCAAGGTGCAGGTGAAATAATGATTACAAATATTGAACGCGATGGCGAGATGAATGGGTATGATCTTGATTTGATCCGGTCGGTTGCTGATGCGGTATCGATTCCGGTGATTGCATCAGGTGGTGCCGGAAGTTTGCCCGATTTCAAAAAAGCATTGGATGATGGCCTAGAGGGTGGGCATGCCTCGGCGGTTGCAGCTGCCAGTATTTTTCACTTTACCGACCAAAGCCCCATCAAAGCCCGGAAATATTTGGTTGATCAGGGAATGAATGTCCGGCCATAAATATACCGGGTATTTTTTGCCAAAAGCCGTATTCTTGCAAAAAGTTGTTAATAATAGTAGGGTAAGTAGAGTAAAATCTTTTCATGAAATCATTCACCATACATACTCCCAAAGGTCCGCGAATGATTGGTCCAGGCAACCCATGTTTTATCGTGGCCGAGATGTCCGGCAATCATAACCAGAGCTATGATAAAGCGGTTGAAATTATTACCGCTGCAGCAGAGGCTGGTGCAGATGCTATCAAGATCCAAACATACACTCCTGATACCATGACGATTGATTGCGACAAGGACGTTTTTATCGTAAAAGGAAAGGATAACCCCGAATTGTGGAAAGGCCAAGTACTCTACGATTTGTATAAAACGGCGTACACTCCCTGGGAGTGGGACATTGATTTGAAAAAGGTGGCAGAAAATTTGGGACTAACTTTTTTTTCTACGCCGTTTGATCCGAGTTCCGTTGATTTTTTGGAAAAGCTTGATGTGCCTTGTTACAAGATAGCTTCGTATGAAGCGACTGATTTGCTTTTGCTCCGTCGGGTGGCCCAGACAGGTAAGCCAGTTATTATTTCAGTGGGTTTTGCAACCCGTGATGAAGTGGATTTTGCCCTTTCGACACTCCGAAAGTATGGCGCCAAGGATATCGTTGTTCTTCATTGCGTGACCGCATATTCGGGCGATCCAAAAATCGATGAGATGAACCTACATACGATGATTGATATTCGAGAACGGTATGATGTCGTGTCAGGATTTTCTGACAACAATGCTGGCGTTGAAATTCCTTGCGTTGCTGTTGCTATGGGAGCTGCTGTTATTGAGAAGCACTTTATGATTGGTCGGATTGAAGGTGGACCAGATGCGCGTTTTTCCATTGAACCAAATGAATTTAAAGAGATGGTGCAAAAAATCCGACGGATAGAATCTATCATGGGGAGAGTGCAGTATGGATGCCAAAGCGCGCAAGAAGAGCAGAATACATTTTTTCGTCGGTCACTTTTTGTGGTTGCGGATATTAAAAAAGGTGAAGTTTTTACCACAAAAAATGTTCGTTCCATCCGCCCTTCCACCGGCATGGAAACAAAATATTATGATGATGTGCTGGGAAAAAGAGCGGTAGGTGATATCGAGCGAGGGATGCCACTCTCTTGGGATTTGATTCAAGCGTAGCTCCAGCGTATGCCTGCCTATCTTGTCGTCACAATCAAATCCTGGAATATTGAAAATTTTAATCGATTAAAGCAATCGGACACAACGAATGAATGGCACGTGATCGAACGCAAGGAGGATCTCACGTATGAACGAGTAAAAAAGATACAGCCACGATTTATTTTTTTCCCACATTGGTCTTGGATCATTCCAAAAGAGATTTACGAGCAGTTCGAATGTGTTGTATTTCATATGACGGATCTCCCGTATGGAAGAGGTGGAAGTCCATTGCAAAATTTAATTGTTCGTGGCCATACCGAAACAAAGGTAAGTGCAATTCATGTCGTAAAGGAACTCGATGCAGGGGCGATCTATCTGAAACGCCCGCTCACTTTGAATGGGAGCGCCAATGACATTTTTCGTCGGTTATCTTCTATCACATTTGAGATGATAAAAGAAATAGTGTCAGTTGCGCCTGCACCCGTGCAGCAAACTGGCGAAATCGTGGAATTCAAGCGCCGTACCCCGATAGATGGAGATATCGGTATGCTTGAAAGTATTCGTGAGGTCTATGACTATATCCGCATGCTCGATGGCGAAGGCTACCCGCGGGCATTTTTAGAGACTGAACACATGCGTCTTGAATTCGATGGTGCAGTATTGGACGAGAACAACAGATTAACAGCCCGGGTTTTTCTTTCTCTGAAACATGTATGAATAAAACGATATTCGTTGTTGCGGCTCACCCTGACGATGAATTGTTGGGGAGTGGTGGAACACTGGCGGCGCACGCCGAAGACGGTGATGACGTCTTTTGTTTTATTTTGGGCGAAGGAGCAACATCGCGTGATGCTAGTACGCCGATTCAGGTTGCAGCACTGGAACAGCAGGCGCGGCAGGCGGGATCAATTATCGGCTTTCGAGATATCAACTTCGGACATTTTCCCGATAACATGTTTGATACGGTGAGTTTGCTTTCTCTCACAAAGGCAGTCGAGAGCATGATTGAAAAAATAAAGCCTGATGTGGTCTATACTCACCATGAGCATGATTTAAATGGGGATCATCGGTTGACGTTTCAGGCAGTACTTACCGCCTGCAGACCATGCAATGCGCACTGTCCAACAGAGTTGTATACGTTTGAAACGCTTTCGTCTACCGAGTGGCAGACAAAAGATAACAAACAATTTTCGCCAAATGTATACGTAAATATCGAACACACTCTGGAGAAGAAAATTACTGCGTTACAACAGTATGCCGGCGAAATACGCGCATACCCCCATTCGCGATCCGAAGAGGGGATAAGAATTTTAGCTGCGTATCGAGGATTGGAATCATCAATGACATGCGCGGAAGCATTCCGATTGATAAGAAAAATTGATCGGTAAGATATGCATGATGCGATTGTTGAGTTGCAGCGCCAGATTGAACAGCAAAAACCAAAACAGGCCGACGCAATTATTTGGCTGCAAGGTGATCAGCTGGATCGCGGAAAACGAGCCATCGAACTGTATCAGCAAACGTATGCGCCGATCGTGGTGATTACCGGTAATAATGTTCTGATTGGCGGTCATACTCGTGCCGAAGAAGAGAATATTTCTATATTGCAGATGCAAGATTGGCTGGTTGAACATGGCGCAAAGAATAGTGATATTGTGATCGATGATCGCGCCATGAATACGCGTGACCAGGCGGTGAATGTGCTTGGTCTGGCAATGGCAAAGCAGTGGAAAACTATTATACTGGTTGGATCTCTTCATCATCAATTGCGTCCATTTCTTACATTCCTAAAGCGTGCGGAAGAAATTGGTTGGACCGGAGAGATTGTCAATCAACCCAATGTTACTCCCCAGTGGCACCAGATACCAAGCGGAAGAAAAAAGACAGTGCGTGAGTATTGGGAAGAAGAGATAAAAAAATTGATTGCCTATAAAGATCATGTTGTTTCACCAGAGTATGGAATTGGGTATATACGAGAAAAGAACAGATATCGTATGATTATTACCATTGTTACCGACAATCCAAACAGTTGGATAGTGCCGTACGCGCAACGATTGGCGGATGAATTGCGACATGATCATACCGTGTATTGTGTGCACGACCATGCCCATATTCCAGCAGGCGATTGTGTTTTTTTTCTTGGGTGTGAAAAGATAGTATCTTCTGATATTCTAAAAAAGAATCCGCACAATATCGTGGTGCATGAAAGTGCGCTGCCTGCAGGAAAAGGATGGTCGCCGATGACTTGGCAAATTTTGGAAGGAAAAAATGATATTCCGATTACGCTGTTTGAAGCGCAAGCAGCGGTAGATAGCGGAGACATCTATCTCCAGGACACGATACATGCGCACGGCCATGAATTGATCGATGAACTGCGGGCGCTGCAAGGTGAAAAAACTATTGCAATGGTCAAGCAGTTTATCGCACACAAAGGA
>CAYNXQ010000011.1:0-14581 GCA_964401185.1 uncultured Gammaproteobacteria bacterium
AGTCTCGCCCACGCGCACTGCTGCTGGGAAAACCATGTGTCCTGTGCGCCCGGTGCCAAAGACCGCAACAAAAAGTCCGGGCTGGAGCTGGGCCTTGGTGCAGAGTTCTTCGGCGTCAATCAGTTTGTTGCCGCTGTGAGTGGTCATAGATTTATTGCTTGATCCCAAAGAGTGGGCCAAAAATGCCCAGGATGACTTTGCCCAGAAGTCCAGTCATACCCATGAGAGAGAGGATGATAAAGGCCAGACCAATCAATTTGTACATGATGCGCGATCCGCCGGAGGTGCCCAGATGTTCTTCAGCCCACTGGATTGTGCCGAAGCTACTCAGGAACCATTCGGTCTTGATCACCATAATCGTGCCGAGGATAATGGCCAGAATGCCGACAACGTAGGACATAGTATTTGGTAAGAAGAAGTAAAGATAGTATAGCGGATCATTGATGTTCTGAACACAGGAGTGCTACAAGCAAGAAAAAAAGGTATACTTGATGTGCTTGTGTTATGACGAAGCTGGCACGGTTTGCTTTTCTTCAAAAGTATATTGCACGGATTTTGTTTTGTCTGGTGGTTTTTTTTATTTTCTTTTATACAAAAAATGCATTTGCTGCGACCGTCACTTGGGATGGGGGAGGAACTGAAGCTGGGTGTGGCACGGGAAACGCCAACAATTGGTCGTGCGGCGCCAACTGGTGGGGTGATACTGCGCCTGGGTCCAGTGATATCGCCCAATTTACGACGACCTCGGCAAAAGACGCGATCCTCGATGCTGGATTTGGGGGGAGTGTCGCCGGAGTAACGATCGCTTCGGGCTATACCGGCAGTATCAGCCAGCAGAGAAGTTTGACAGTTGGCTCTAGTAATTTTTCTATCGCTGGTGGGACATTTTCTGGGGATTATAGCATCACTCTCAATGGTTCGTTTACCCAATCCGGGGGTATTTTTGTTGCTCCGTCTACGACGTTTTCGGTGAGTAGCGGCTTCACCCAAACATCGGGCACCTGGCTCGCCAATAATGGGACGTTAAAGTATAATGGCGCCGGCACCCAAACCATGGACATCAATAGCCGTCTCACCATCGCCAATTTAACTATTGCAAAATCGAATGCCACTGTCCTGGTAGTTGCGTCTGGCGACACGGTGATTGCTACTGGCACGATCACATTGAGTGACGGTGATTTCAATTCTGGCGGCACACTATACGCCGAAGGCGACATGAGTGGCGCCACCGCCTTTGATGGTGGTAGCGGCGTGATCATTGTCAGTTCTTCTGCCAGTCAAATCATTACCATGCCTTCGGGCATGGCACTCCCTGGTATTACGTTGTCTGCCACCAACACCACCTTTACTCTTACTGGGCCAGCCACCACCACGTTTGGGGGTGCAAGTCGATTGGAAAATGGCACATTTCAAATCAATGACGCCAACACCGATTTTCAAAGCACGTACGTACAAAGCAATGGCACCTACACCGGTGGTGGAGGGTGGGATATTTTTGCCAGCACCTTCACATTATCTGGAGGCACATTTACTCCTGATCGTTCCTACGTACAAATCCAATCGACCATGACAGTATCTGGAGGAACATGGAGTAGTTCAAACAACTCCTTTTTTGATCTCAACTCCACGTTTACCATGAGCGGCGCTGGCACTATTTTTAGCGCGCCATCGAGCACTATGTTTTTTAGCGGTTCCTTTACCCAATCTGCCGGAACATTTCTGCACAACAATGGCACACTGACTGCCGATGGAACTGGGACACAGACGATGGATATCAACAGTCGCATTACTTTTGCCAATTTGAATCTTTCCAAATCTAATAACACGTCATTTGCTATTGGTTCGGGTGACGCGGTCACCGTTACTGGCACGATCACTTTGGGTGACGGCACTTTTAGTACTGGTGGAACCTTGTTTGCCGAAGGTGACATTAGTAGTGTCACCACATTTGATGGCGGCGCAGGCATTATCATTGTGAGTTCTTCTGCCAGCCAAACCATCACAATACCATCGGGGATGACACTTCCAGGCATCACACTCTCTGCTACCAACACCACCTTTACACTTGCTGGAACAGCCACAACGACATTTGGGGGCACGCTTCGGATAGAGTCGGGTACGTTTGAAGGAAATACCGAAGGGATCAGTTTGCCCTCCAATGCATTTGTACAAAGTGGCGGTACGTTTCATGCTGGCACCAAATATCTTTTATTTCCCAGCTCATTTACTTTGAGTGGTGGAACATTTGTTGGTCCGACTGTGGGGAATATGGATGCAAATAGCACCTTCACTGAAAGCGGAGGAACTTTTGTCTCCCCGCCCACCATTTTAAATTTTGCCAGTAATTTTACTCAATCCTCCGGTACATTTCTCCACAACAATGGAACACTGACTGCCAGCGGCGCCGGCACCCAAACCATGGACATCAATAGCCGTCTCACCATCGCCAATTTAACTATTGCAAAATCGAATGCCACTGTCCTGGTAGTTGCGTCTGGCGACACGGTGATTGCTACTGGCACGATCACATTGAGTGACGGTGATTTCAATTCTGGCGGCACACTATACGCCGAAGGCGACATGAGTGGCGCCACCGCCTTTGATGGTGGTAGCGGCGTGATCATTGTCAGTTCTTCTGCCAGTCAAATCATTACCATGCCTTCGGGCATGGCACTCCCTGGTATTACGTTGTCTGCCACCAACACCACCTTTACTCTTACTGGGCCAGCCACCACCACGTTTGGGGGTGCAAGTCGATTGGAAAATGGCACATTTCAAATCAATGACGCCAACACCGATTTTCAAAGCACGTACGTACAAAGCAATGGCACCTACACCGGTGGTGGAGGGTGGGATATTTTTGCCAGCACCTTCACATTATCTGGAGGCACATTTACTCCTGATCGTTCCTACGTACAAATCCAATCGACCATGACAGTATCTGGAGGAACATGGAGTAGTTCAAACAACTCCTTTTTTGATCTCAACTCCACGTTTACCATGAGCGGCGCTGGCACTATTTTTAGCGCGCCATCGAGCACTATGTTTTTTAGCGGTTCCTTTACCCAATCTGCCGGAACATTTCTGCACAACAATGGCACACTGACTGCCGATGGAACTGGGACACAGACGATGGATGTGAATAGCACCCTTACTCTTGCAAATCTTTCCGTGGCGAAGTCGAGCGGTACTACTTTTGTATTGGGCTCAAACGATACTGTTACTGTGACTGGAACAGTACGATTGGTGGATGGTGCATATAGCAACGCGGGCACACTCGAGGCGCAAGGTGATATCTATGAAGACTCTGCTTTTGACGGGGGAACTGGTGCATTCACTATTGATGGAACTGCAAATCAGACTTTTTCTGGCAATGCGACTGATTCGGCTGGAGATCTTCCGCCAGTGACCATTAATAAGACAGGTGGAACATTGACACTTGGAAGCGGGTCACTGACCACGCTTCGTATTGATGCAGCAAATTGGACCTACACCGCTGGCACAGTTGATCCAGCCTCAAGTACGGTATATTTTTCTGGCATAATGACGGTGAGTAGCAATGGCATGTCTTTCGATGATGTGGTAGTTGAAGCCGGCACCGTCACGTTGGGTGGGCCATTGGATGTGAATGGAAATTTGCGCTTTTTGCCAGCGTCAATTTTGGCTGCAGGAACAAATCGTGTCAATGTTTTTGGCAATTGGAACAACACGACGGGCACATTTTCTTTTAGCGCTGGTGAAATAGTTCAGTTGGATGGTGGGGATCAAATTATTACTGGATCCACGACATTTTATCATTTGACAAAAACGGTGAGTAGCACTGCCACCCTCACATTTCCTACCGGCTCAAGCACAGTTATTTTCGGGACACTCAATATTCAGGGATCGGCAAACAATCTTCTTTCTATTCGTTCATCAGTGACCGGAGCACAGGCACGCATCAATGTCGCTGGTACTTCTACGGCCAATTTTCTTGATGTTGAGGATAGTTTCAATGTGGCCTCTACCACCATTTTGGCGCAGAACAGTACGAATTCTGGGAATAATACCGGATGGAGTTTTTCTTCCTCCAACTCTGCGCCCACCGCCACCTCACTTTCTCTCACTGCCGCTCGTGACGGCACGGGCAATGTTACTGTTTCTTTTGTGGCGAACGACGCGGATACGAATGTTTTGCGTACCAAGGTAGAGTACAAGTCTGGCACGTGCGCCAGTTACACCGGGCAAGCGACCACGACACTTTCAAGTTCGGTCACCGCCACATTTAGTCAGTCGAGCATTACGATAAATAATAGTTCAAGCACTGGATTCCAGGTGGGGAATATCTCGACTGCCTCTGGCGCCAACACGATTACGCTTACGTGGAAATCCCAGAGTGATGTGCCAACTGCCAACGGTCAATATTGCTTGTTTGTCACGACCAACGATCAAACAGCCAGTTCCACCGTTGTCTCGACCACGCTCACCCTCGACAACGTCGCTCCCACCACTCCAGGAAATATTACCATTGGGTCTACTTCCACTCGCCAAGTCTATTTTAAATTCGGTTCAGCCTCATCGGACACCAACTTTAGCGAATACAAAATTTTTTACAAAGCTGGCTCATCGGGTGCCACGCAAAATGATACTGCCTTCACCTCAACAAGTGATGCCAACCTTGGTTCCGCATCGTACGGCAGCGCTACCAGTACTCGGGTTGGCAATCTTACTACTTCTACTCAATATGTCGCCAACATTTGGGCCTATGATACCTATGGCAATGTCACCACTGGCACAACCGAAATTGCTTTTTATACCATGGCAGCAGTACCAGGAGCATCGACGCTTTCCGTGGTCAGCGCTTCCACCACTGCCATGACCGTGGTGATTAATTCTTCTACCAATCCAGCGGCAGTCACCTATGCGATTTGTCGGACGAGTGATGGATCTGCCTGTGTCGGAGGTGGGTATCTCCAAAGCACGGGACAGCTTGGCGCGTCTCCTGCATATCAAAGTTATAGCGCTTGGGGAGGAAGCACCGGCCAAGCCGTGATGAATTTGTCAGTCGATACACAGTATCAATTTTTAGTTGAAGCCAAAAATGGTGATGGGGTTACTACCACACTTTCCACTGGCAGTAGTGCTGTGTATACCCTCGCTGCGACCCCGGGTACTCCCGCAGCATCCATTGTCTCCGCATCAACCACAGCGCTCACCGTTGTCCTTGATGCTTCTACCAATCCAGCGGCTGCGACGTATGCTGTCTGTCGTACCACCGACGGCAGTACCTGTGTCGCCAACACCTATATCCAAACCAATGGCGCCCTTGGCTCCAGTCCATTCTACGATACCTACACCAACTGGGGTGGAGCATCAGGGACAACAACTATTAATTTGTCTTCCAATACCTCATACAAATTTCTTGCCGAAGCTCGCAATGGCGACAATGTCTCGACCACACTTTCTTCTGCCAGTACGGCCGTAGCGACCAATGCCGCTCAAGTGACTGCGTTGGCAGCGGCTGACGGCACGACAACCTCAACGATTCAAATTCAACTTTCCTGGACCAGTAATGGTCAAACCGGTATGAAGATCGAGCGTGATACCAGCTGCGACGGCAGTTACGATCTTACGATGTATGATAGTGCCTCCACCAACGATACGTCACCCACTACCACCGCTCGTTCATTGTCAGGGAATACTTGTTATCAATTTCGAATCAGCTCGTACAATCTCGACGGCGTGCTCAATTCCACAAGCATCGCTGCATCCAGTCAAATTACGACGCCCCCTGATCAAGGCAGCGGTCTGATGGCGCTCATCGCCAATCGGGCCGCCGATCAAATTACCTGGACATTTTCTTCGATATCAGCAGCGACCAGCTACCGACTCTATGTAAATTCTACTGGCGCGCTGATCGGCACAGGTACAGATGCTTCTACGGGCGTTGCCCATAGCAGTCTATCGCCAAATACCCAAGATAGCGTCGTTGTCCGCGCTGCCAATAGCAACGGACAGGGGATTGCCTCGGATGCTTCGAGTACCTACACATTGGCCAACCCGCCGTCGGGTGTGAGTGTGTCTGGTTTGGGTACGACCTATGCAACTGTTTCCTGGAATCTGAACAGTAATCCAGGGACAACAGAATTTTATGTCTATGATGCCAATGCAACTAGTCGCAATTCTGGCTGGGTGAATCGTACAAATTATCAATTTACGGATTTGTCTGCGAGCACCAATTATACGTTCAGTGTCAAGTCAAGAAATAGTGATGAGATCGAAACATCAGCTGCTTCGGCCAGTGGTCAGACAGCGAGTAGCGGAAGTTCAGGACAAAATGGCGGTGGAAATAGTGGTGGAGGGGGAAGTAGCGGCGGCACCGTGAGTAATGGTGGTGGCAATGTAGACACGAGCGGTTGTCTGCGGCTTGGCGCAACCCCACTCATCTCGCCGATTGATGGATTGCGTGTGAATACCGATGAAGTCGTTGGTCTCTCTGGCAGAACATCGGCAGATGCGCACTATGCAACAGTGCGGGCTGATCCTGATCATGCGACTGTAACGATTCAGTACAATGATTGTTTGACGCACATTACGCTCTCTTCGCTCCGCATTGCCGCTGATCTGGGGAAATTGCCTGTGCCCAATGGCACGTATGCTGCGACCGTGGACCTCACTCGTGGCATCCCAAAAAATGTGGATGTGAACACCGACGCCATTACGGACGTGCGTATGACATATCTTGGGCTAGCGCAGTCTGTGCCAGGATACCGCATTACCCACTTTACCGATCCAGGCGATTTCAAGAAGTTTGTCTGGATAAATGGCGGAGCCTACGAAGCGAATACACGGTCGGTGAATCTGACAGTCAATGCAACACAGGTAGCCTCTATGATGATTTCCAATACCGATCAATTTGTGACGTCCACTGCTGTGCCATTTCAATCCAGTGTCCCGTGGCAACTGACGCCTGGTTCTGGTACAAAAAAGGTGAGCATCCGACTTGTGGCTGCTGATGGAACTTTCCAGGATATCAATGACACGATTTTTTATGCGCCAGATGCCGTGCCGCCGCCTGGCTTGGCGCTTCCATCTCCAAGCACGCCTGCACCGATCGCCGCGCCCGTAGAACCAAGCGGACCATTTCTCACTACCATGAAGCCGGGGGATAGCAATACCTCGGTGCAGGAATTACAGACCTTTTTGCGTCGCTTGGGTTTCTTTACCTATCCTTCGGATACGGGAAAATTTGGTTCAGTGACACAGACTGCTGTGATGAAATTCCAACGCGCCAATGCGCTCAAGATTACCGGTGTAGTGGATGATGCCACCCTGACTGCTCTCAATCGATTGGCAACGTCGGAATCTGGTGAGCCCTTGTCGCCCCCGCCCCCAACCCAGGCATTCACTCGCACTTTCAAGCGCGGATCCAGCGGTTCTGATGTGATTGCTCTGCAACAACTTTTGCTGCAATTTGGATTTTTCCCCGCCTCCGTGAAGCAGAACAATTTTTTTGGGCCAACCACAGAATCGTCTGTGAAATCGTTACAAAGGAGCAACAATCTAACGGTCAATGGAGCTGTGGATGCTGACACCCTGAATCTTTTGAACCAGATTGCCTCGGGTGAACTGACTCCAAACTCACCAGCAGCTGCTCTGCCTGTTCTGGTATCGTCACCGCCAAAATCATCGACACCCAAACCATCTGTTCCCAAGACAACGCCAGCACCACCGCTCACTGTGTCTACTGGATTTACTCGCGTCCTCAAACGCGGATCGAATGGCGCTGATGTGTATGCACTGCAGCAGCTCCTTCTGCGATTTCGTTTCTTCCCACCATCAGTCCCACCCAATGGCTTTTTTGGCGCAACCACCGAACAGTCAGTCCGATCTTTCCAGGCTGCCAATGGTCTGCCTGCAACGGGGATCGTAAACGGGGCCACGTTGAATTTGCTGAATAGCCATCGGTGACCCCTTGCTTTTTTCACTTTTTCTGTTACTATAGAGTTTCGTTGCACGCGTATGAAAGAAGAAATCAAACAATTGGAAGTACTTCGTGATCACATCCAGTCTACCTGGGGCATGCTTCGGCTTGATGACAAAAAAGTTGAGTTGCAGGCACTCCAGATAGAGATGCAAAAACCGGAATTTTGGGCCGACGCCGAAGGGGCCAAGCGAATCGGCAAACGCCATGATGAAATAAAAAAAGAAGTGGACACGTGGACAACATTGAAAACAGAAGTGGAAGAATTGCTTACCCTGTCGCAACAACTTCTCACCACCCCGGACGAGAGTATGTCTGCCGAAATCAAGCTGCGCATTCAAGCGCTGCAAGAACAGTTTCAGGATTTGGAATTTTTTGTGCTTTTTTCTGGAAAACACGACGAGAGCAATGCGATTGTTTCTTTTCATGCTGGGTCGGGTGGTACCGAGGCGGCTGATTGGACTGCGATGCTTATCCGAATGATTCTGCGGTATGCCGAGAAAAAGGGCTGGACTGCCACGATTCTCGATGAGTCGCGCGGACAGGAGGCGGGGATCAAATCGGCCACAGTGCGGATAGAAGGGCGCTATGCCTTTGGCTATTTGAAAAGCGAGCACGGCACGCATCGGCTGGTGCGCATCTCTCCCTTTGATGCCGAGAAAATGCGCCACACCTCGTTTGCCTCGATCGAAGTGATCCCCGAAATTGAAGCAGGAGAGACGGTGACGATTGATCCCAAAGATCTGCGCATCGATACCTTTATGTCGGGTGGCAAAGGTGGCCAGAGTGTGAATACTACCTACAGCGCAGTTCGCATTGTTCATATCCCAACTGGTATTACGGTGCAGTGTCAGAATGAACGGTCGCAGCAGCAAAACAAAGAAACAGCCATGAAAGTGCTCCAGGCGCGACTGCAGCTTTTGAAAGAAGAAGCCGAAGAGAAAGAAAAACAGGAATTGCGCGGCGAGTACAAGAGCGCGTCGTTTGGCAATCAGATTCGATCGTATGTGCTTCATCCCTACAAGCTGGTCAAGGATGTGCGTACCAAATTTGAAACTGCTGATCCCGAGGCGGTCTTGAATGGTGAGCTTGATCCCTTTGTCGAAGCGTATCTGCGTTTTGCAAAGGAAAAAGGAAAAAGTAAAAAGTAAAAAGATTTTGGTATGCAAACGATTGATCTTTCTCAAGTTGATCTCAACAAAATAGTTCAAGCGCTTGACGATGGACAGACCATGATCTATCCGACGGAAACTTGTTACGGATTGGGTGGAGATGCCACCAATCCTCTGGTTGTCGAAAAGATTTTTGCGATCAAGGGCCGAAGCAAAGAAAAATCTTTGATCATTCTCGCATCTTCGCTTGACATGATGCGTCCGTATATTCTCTCTTCTCCAATCTTGGAAAAAATCGCTCGCACCTACTGGCCAGGGCCGCTCACCGTGATTGTCCCAGTCGCACCAGGATGTACTTTGCCGAGTGGAGTTGTCCACAGTGATGGCACGATTGCTTTTCGGGTGACGGATCATCCCTTTGTCCAGTCACTCCTCCGGGCATTTGGCCGGCCACTCATCTCGACTTCGGCCAATCGTTCTGGAGAAAAAGCAGCGTATCGGCCCGAAGAGGTGTATACTATGGGAGCGCGCATGAGTACTTCTCCAGATCTCTTTATCGATGCTGGAGTGCTTCCAGCCAATCCGCCATCCACGGTCATTCGACTTCAAGGTGATCATGTGGAGGTTGTGAGACAGGGGAGCGTGCGCGTAGAACATCTGTAGTATTGTGCCAAAAAAAGATCACGCGCATTATCCTTTTTTTATTGGAGTCAGCATTGGCCTGGTGGTCATTGTTGTCGCAAGCATTTCTCTAATCCGGCAATCTGTCCACGTATCCATGGGTCAACTAGTTACTCCGGTGGCGGCCAAGACAACCACCACATTGGAGCCGCATCTATCCACACCAAAAGAAGTAAAAGGCATTTATCTCACCGCCTACACCGTGTCTGATCGCGCTCGGCTCGCTTCTCTTGTTGCGCTCATTGATCGCACCGAGCTAAATACGGTGGTCATTGATATCAAAGATTACAGTGGCCACTTGCTCTATGATAGCCATGTGCCCCTGACCAAAGAATTGGGTTTGTCCGAGCCGATAATCAAAGATGTGCCGGCACTGGTTCATCTGCTGCATAGTCATGGGATTTATGTGATTGCCCGGCAGACGGTGTTTCAGGATCCGCTGTTGGCGGAGAAAAAACCAGACTGGGCCATGAAAGATATTGGCGGGGGATTGTGGCATGATTACAAAGGGCTGAGTTGGGTGGATCCGACCATTCATGAAGTGTGGGATTACAATATTGCTGTTGCTCGCGAAGCCGAGACCCTGGGCTTCGATGAGATCAATTTTGATTACATTCGGTTTCCTTCCGATGGCAATCTGCATCGAGTTGCTTCTTTGCAAAATATTGAGAAGAAATATCAAGTGATTGGGCCATTTTATACCTATCTCTCGGTTCATCTGACGCCCGATCATGTGCCACTCTCTTTTGATTTGTTTGGTTTCGTGATGGAGCGCACCGGCGACGATGATTTGGGTATTGGTCAACGATTGACCGACGCTGTGGGCCAAGCCGATTTCATTGACCCGATGATGTATCCATCGCACTATCCGGCTGGACATTTGGGATTTGCCAATCCGGCGAACTACCCGGTGCAGGTAATAAATAACGGTATGGAAAAAGGTGTGCCTGTATTTGCGGGTACGCGCGCCAAGCCGCGACCCTGGCTCCAGGCCTTCAATCTGGGGGCGGTCTACGATGGCACAAAAATTCGAGAAGAAATCGATACGGCCGAGAAATATCCGATTGCCGGATGGCTCTTGTGGAATGCCAGCAATCACTATACGGCCGATGGGCTAAAGTCAGAAGCGGTCGTCTTGAGCGGAGTCGGAAATTGAGACTGGTATGAATCTCTTCAATCCATCAGATCTGAAAGAACTGTGTGCGCAGTATGGCATGACCCCGAGCAAGCACTATGGGCAGCATTTTTTGATTGCTGAATCTGTCATCAAGAAGATGATTGCGGCGGCAGAATTGAATCCCCAGGATATTGTGATCGAGATCGGACCGGGTTTTGGCGTGTTGACGATGGCTCTAGCTCCACAGGTACAGAAAGTGATTGCCTTTGAAATTGAACAGAAACTTCGACCATATTGGGAAGAAGCCCTTCAACTCTTCAACAAGTTCAGAGTGGTGAGTCAAATCGAACCACACACTCAGGGTGAACAAAAAAAAATTGGCAATGTTGAAATTGTATGGGGCAATGCGCTCAACGAAATGTCAAAGGTCAAAGGTCAACTGTCAAATGTTCAATATAAAGTCGTCGCCAATTTGCCCTATCAAATCACTTCCGAGATTTTGGAGACCATACTCGAAGCAGCGCACAAACCAGAACGCATGGTGATTATGATTCAAAAAGAAGTAGCCGAGCGAATTGTGGCCAAACCAGGGGAGATGAGTTTGCTCGCGGTCGCTGTCCAATATTATGGTGAGCCTCGGATTGTTGCTGTCGTCCCGGCCGGATCGTTTTGGCCAGCGCCCAAGGTGGACTCGGCAGTTCTTGCGATCACGAATATTCATGATGAATTAGAAGCAAAAGGTTTCTTTCAGATCGTTCGGGCTGGTTTTTCCCACAAACGCAAACAGCTTTGGAACAACCTAAGCTCTGGGCTTCATCTGCCGGCAGATCAGGTAAAGACAGCGCTTGAAGCTACAGTCGACAATCCAAAAGTGCGTGCCGAAGAATTGAGTATCGAAGAATGGCGTCAATTATATTTTTCGCTCAAGACAGCCAAGGCCTGATAATCAAAGTTCGACTTATCCCCGCATGATTTTATTGTGGGGTTTTTTGTTTTTTGATATACTTATCACTGTAATCTGTGGCACGCATGGCAATTGACTCGACGCCACAATCAAATCTGACGCGCGAGCAGAAGACGGGTTTTGTCTTGTTGCTTGTTTTTGGACTCCTGGTGGTGGGCCTGGGATTTCTCCAGATGCGCAACACGATTTACGGACCATTTGCCTATCATCCAGACAAAAGCAAAAGTCTGACGCAGTTTTACTCCGATGAAAAGTTGCGCCTTCAGTCGATTGATACTGATCATGATGGCATTAGTGATTACGATGAGCTCTATACTTATCACACCAGCCCCTATCTGCCTGATACCGATTCCGATGGCATTCCCGATGCAGTCGAAATCAAAAATGGCACAGACCCCAATTGTGCCGAGGGAACTACGTGCTCGAGCGGGGATACTATGCCAGCCGGTAACTCACTGGCCATCACCTCCACTCTCAATCAACCCACAGCCATTGATCTTTTGGGCACAGCCGTGAACCAATCTCAAGCTGCTGTATCTGCACAGGCAAGCAGTACCGCGCCGGATCTCTCGACGATTGCCAACAATCCAGCGGCACTGCGCAGTTTGCTCCTCCAGTCTGGCAAGATTTCGGCCGATGATTTGAAGAAGATTGACGATGCGACCCTGCTGCAGTTGGCACAGCAATTGATGCAGAGTGGTCAGCTCCAATAACGATATGCTTTCTTTTTTCCAAAAGAAAAATAGAAAACGATCAGTAAAAATTTTTGCCTCTCTTCTTTTCGCTCTACAAATTTTTGGCTTGCTTGCAGTTCAGCCAGCCGCGGCCCAGATTGGCGGAGCGGTTGTGAATACCACGGTTGTTGATAACCCACGAACAATATCCGAGACAATACAAAAGTTGAATCTTTCGACTGGTACAGCCCTGCGTTTGAGCGCTGCCTCGGCCCTGATGAATGCCGTAGAATATTTTGTCCGTAAGATTGCCTATGATACAGCCACCTATGTGGCTTCGGGCGGGAATGGTCAGAGTTCACTCATTTACCAGCAGGGGTTTGGCGATTATCTGGCAGGCGTAGCCAAAGATTCGGCGGCTGATGCTATTGGCACGCTCGGTCAGCCCTTTGGACTGAATCTCTGTAATTTCCCAGACCTGCGTGTCCAGGTTTTCCTCCAGATTGGACTCAAAAATCTCTACGGCCAGGGGCCGCCAACCCCAAATTGTTCTTGGCAGCAGCTGGCTGGACAGTGGGGGCCAGATGCCTTTCGTGCTCGGTTTGGACAGGGCGCAGGCAAATATATTGCCGACAAATTCAATGCCAACCTATCGGTCCAGAATTCTGATTTTGGGATTGCGCTCGGCGCTATTGGCAAGATCGATGCACTCCAGGAAGGCGCTGTGGCCGCTGCCAATTCGGCTCGCATTGCCAATCAGGGGATCAAGGATGTCACCGATGTCATCTCGGGTAATGTCAAGACGCCGTCGAAGTTGGTACAAGAAGATTTGAATACGCTTTCGGCCAAAGATTTGGAAGATCAAACAGTGGCCCAGACCGCTGGATTTTATGCAGCTGATTTACCCCAATTATTTCCCCTGGCAGCATCAGTCTTTTTGAATACCCTGGCTTCGCAGCTGCTCCAGAAAATTTTGACCAAAGGTCTTTTGCCCGCTGGTCCAGCGCCGGCCGGTACGAGTTTTGACGCCAATTTCTTTGGCCTAGTTGCCGACAATCGCACGGCTGCTCAAAATGCTTTTAATTTTCTTTTGACCCCAAACATTCAGCAGGCCAACAATTACGATCCGATTTCCGAATTCGCCAGCTGCCCAGATCATCCAGGGTTGAACAATTGCGTGATCAATACTGCTCTTCAGACCGTGATCGAACGCGCCCGCACAAATGAGCCGCTGACGATCAAAGAAGCGATGGACCAAGGGCTCCTCGATGGCAACGCTCCGCTTATTTCTCCTCGTGATGAAGTGGACAATACCAGCAAAGATTGCTATCTCAACAAGCTGTGTTATTCCAATCTGCAAAAACTTCGCCGCGCTCGCATCTTCCCGCTTGGTTTTGAAATTGCCGCGCTCCTGGCTGACCCGGATCATCCGCCCACCCTTCGGCAGGTTGTGACTGGTTTTGATGCCTGTGATCCATCGGGGCGGCCCAGCGCGCAGTATCCATATTGTCATCTAGTGAATCCCAATTGGGTGATCAAGGAACCGGCCGCTCGATGCACCACACAAGCGGTTGGTCCAGAACTTCTGGATAGCGGAGTCCCAACTCGCCGCACCGAGTGTATGGATTTGGCCACCAGTATTGCCGAGGATGCCAGCGGGAAGCCGGTTGGAAATTATGGCTTTTGTACTGAAGAAAAGAATGTCTGGCGCCTGAATGCCGATGTCTGCCAAGCGCAATTTGCCACCTGCAAGACCTACACCGAGAGCACGGGTGCCGTGGTCTCGTATCTGTCGCGCACAGTGGATACCAGTGATTGCAATGCGGGCGATACTGGTTGTCGCGCCTATAGTTTGGAACAAACCGCCTCGGGCAGTTGGCTCCCAAGCAGTCAGGTGAATTTGGCCAACAAGAGCTTTTCACTGGGTCGCAATCAGGTGGTGTATTTGAATGATGCTGGCAAGAGCAAGACCTGTGCCGCCAGCGCCGATGGCTGCACCGCTCTGTATCCGGCAGCGCACAATACTGATGGAAGTTTTGCTTTGGCTGCGGATGGCACGTATACCAAAGA
>CAYNXQ010000012.1:0-14521 GCA_964401185.1 uncultured Gammaproteobacteria bacterium
AATTGCAATCGTGCCCAAACTCAAATTCTTGGTGTCCTTGTCCCCCACTGGCACGTACCCACGGCCGCGACCAACTGTAATCTCCATCTCTAGAGTTTTGTTCTTATCAGTAATCGTGGCCAGTTTTAGTTCGGGATTGACAATTTCCACATCAGCATTTTTTTCAAAATCTCCTGCCAGTACGTCGCCGACCCCCTTCTTGGTGAGAGTCAAAGTCACTGGCTGGTCGACATGGGATCGGATTGCCACTTGTTTCAGATTCAAGATAACTTCAATCACATCTTCTTGGATACCCTCAAGTGTAGAAAACTCATGCTGCACGCCATTGATCTTGACCGATTCTACCGCTGCACCTGGAAGTGACGACAAAAGCACCCGGCGCAGAGCATTGCCCAGCGTCGTACCATACCCCTGATGACATGGCGTAACAACGACCTTGCCAGTATTTGGCTGATCTGATTCCAGAAACTCGATCGTTGTGGGCAGAAAAATTTGTTCCATATGTTGACGTTTTTTACATGCGCCGTGTGGCAAAAATGCGTCTCGACATGACGCAGAAGATTAGCGCGTTGAGTAGTATTCAATAATAAGTTTGACATCGTAGGATTTCTCCAGATCCGTGTCGGCTGGCTTGCCCGTGACTTTGACACTTTTGGCAGCCGGATCCACCGACAACCAGCTTGGCAATTCTTTCTTGGCCAGAGTATCGGACACCGTGTCAAACACTTTTTTCTTGGCTTTGTTTTCTTTCAAGCTGATGATATCGCCAACCCGCACAATGTGCGATGGGATATTGAGCTTCTTGCCATTGACCAAAAACATGCCGTGAGTGACAAATTGGCGTGCCTGGGCGCGCGTGATGGCAAAACCAGCGCGGTAGACCACATTGTCCAGACGCATCTCCAGCATGTGCTGCAAGTGAATACCAGAATCTCCCGAAAGTCGCGTGGCTTCGGTCACATAGCGGCGAAATTGCTGTTCGCGCAGGCCATAGATAAATTTGGCTTTTTGTTTTTCCAGCAACTGTTTGCCAAATCCAGATTCTTTGCCCATGCGCTTGGTCTTGCCGTGAACCCCAGGCGGTTGACTCAAACGACGCGCAACCTTGGTTGGGTTGGATTTGAGTCCAAGATTGATGCCAAAGCGGCGAGCAATTTTATTTTTTGGGCCAATATATCTTCCCATACAGGTACAAAAGATTCAGAAAATTAGACACGACGTCTCTTGGGCGGACGGCAGCCATTGTGTGGAATCGGCGTCACATCCTTGACCGACAAGACCACAATATTGTTGGTATTGAACGCGCGAATCGCTCCTTCGCGACCGCCGCCAATGCCACGGATAAGCACATTGACTTCCTTCACTCCATACTGCTTCAAGGCTTCGACAACTTTCTTTACCACCTGACCGGCGGCATACGGAGTTGCCTTTTTTGGACCCTTGAATCCCACCATACCAGCCGAAGCCCAACCCAAGACATCGCCATTTTGGTCAGTCACGCTGACAATCGTATTGTTGAAGGTTGCCTGAACATAGGCCCGAGCATGGGGCACCTGACGAACTTCTTTTTGCGGTTTTTTACTCTTGACTGCCGGAGCGGTAGCGGTGGCAATCGGAGCGGATGACGTTTCAGTGGTCATACAATAATCAAAGGGATGTCAGATTAGGTCTTTTGGGCTGTTGGCTTCTTGCCACTCGGGGCCAAATTGCGCTTGTTGCCGCGGACTGTGCGGGAATTGGTCTTGGTGCGCTGACCGCGGACTGGCAGATGCTTGCTGTGGCGGATGCCGCGATATGATTTGATATCTTTCAAGCGCTTGATGTTGGCCGAGACTTCGCGGCGAAGATCACCCTCGGTCTTGTATTGCTTTTCGACGATGGTGCGGAGCATGTCTTCCTGCTCTCCCGAAAGATTTTTCACGCGAATATTCTCTTCAATCTTGGCAGCCAGCAAAATTTTCTTGGCCGTGGTGTTGCCAATGCCATAAATATAGGTGAGGGCTGTGCCCACTTGTTTTTCTCGCGGAATAGTAACGCCGGCAATTCTCATAGGAAAAAATTAACCTGACTTCTTTCTCATCTTGGTCCCCTGACGCTGATTGTGGCGACGATTGGCGCAGATCACAAAGACGACGCCGCTACGACGAACAATTTTGCATTTAGGACAACGTGTTTTCACCGATGACTGAACTTTCATACCCTGATATTCATAAAAAAATACCAACCACTGCCGCGATATCATGGCCTCGCCCACATACACATCCGGAATCGGTCGGCAAAGCTCCACCGCACTGGTTGATACAAAACGGCACCATTAAAAGCGAAATGAAATTCTTCCTTTGGAGAGATCGTACGGCGTGAGCTCTACCTTGACCTCGTCGCCGATATTGAGCCGGATGTGGTTCATCCGCATCTTGCCCGACAGGTGGGCCAAAACCGTGTGATCGTTCTCCAATTTTACTCGAAATGTGGCTCCGGGAAGCAGTTCTTCAACCACGCCTCGGACTTCCACAATATCCGCTTTTTGTGCCATGGAAAAATGATGTAAATAGAATCTGGCCCTATTGTACCTGAATCCCCTGGGGTTGTCAAGAGGATGCTGTCCTAGAGGTCAAAGAATAAATGGCTCTACACAGCATAATTTTCCCATCCTAACCTGCCATAAAATCTATCCTCAAGTTATACACACCCGCTATGCAGTCCCCGAAGCTGATCGGTAGACCCAATATTTGTATAGGAAAAAATTCCAGGAGACCATAACCACAATTGCCCCGAGCCGAACCAAGCGATAATCAAACCCCAGGCGATCGTGGAAGAGGGCCATTACAAAAACCGAGAAGGAATAATTGAATAGCGCGAGCGTGGCATAGCGCATGAGTTGCGTTGTTGGGACTGCTTTATTTTTGAACGACCAATATTTGTTGAGCAAAAAATTGTAGGTGAGCACAATCACCTGATTGAGCGCCACCGCCGAGACTGCCGAGAAGCCCAAACTTTCTTTGAAGAAAATCAGCGTGCCAAAATCCAAAAACAAACCAGAGACGCCGACCATGCCATAACGGAAGAGTTCCGCACGCACATTCCACAAATACTGGGCAGTTTTTTTGATCATAATTATTCCAAAATCGCTTTGATGCGACGAATGCCCGCGCTGCAGGCTTCTTCTTTTACAATTTTGAAATGCCCGAGTATTCCCGTATGTTCTACATGCGGTCCGCCGCAAAATTCGCGACTAAATGTGGGCGCTGTGGGATCAGCTTCGGCCATATTCTTTGGATCGCCGACCGTGTAGACTTTTACGGTGTCGCCATATTTCTCTTCGAACAAACCGATCGCGCCCAATCGCTTGGCTTCGGCAATCGGCAATTCTGCCCACGACACCGGATAGTCGTGTGCGATCGCAGCATTGACCAAATCTTCGGTCTGTTTGATTTCTTCTGCAGTCATTTTGGTTGGGTGGACAAAATCAAACCGAAGACGCTCGGGTGTAATATTACTTCCCCGCTGTTCGGCCTGCGACCCCAGGACTTTGCGAAGCGCCGCATGGAGCAGATGGGTGGCTGTGTGATATTTCACACTCATCTCACTGTGATCCGCCAGCCCGCCTTTGAATTTTTTCTCGGCGCCAATGCGAGAAGTATCCTGGTGCTTCTTCATCTCCTCTTCGTATCCAGCTCGATCGATAGTAAGTCCGCGTTCGGTGGCCAATTCTTCGGTCATCTCATATGGGAAACCATAGGATTGATAGAGGTCGAATACATCTTTGCTTGCCAGACTATCACCAGCGTGTTTCCCCTGAGCCAACTGTTCAAACACCTTGAGACCAGCGGAAACCGTGTGCTGAAACTTCACTTCCTCTTCTCGAAGCACGTCCAAAATCATGGTTTGCTTCTTTTCCAAATCAATGTATGGATCGCGATAATAGGCGATCACTTCGGCAGCCACTCGCGCGCAAAATGTATCGGTAATTCCCAGCTTGTGCGCGAAACGAATGGCCCGACGAATCAAGCGGCGCGTGAAATAGCCCTGGTCTTTGTTGCTGGGTGGAGCGCCATCGGCAATCAGCATCACGGCCGCGCGAATATGATCCAAAATCACGCGAAACGCCTTGGTCTCCTCCAGATGCTGTCCATATTTTTTGCCCGACAATTCTTCGAGAATGGCGCGTGAGGAATCAAAGATATCAATCAAAAACACATCAGGATTGTCGAGCACTGCGGCCATCATGCGCTCCAATCCTCCGCCAAAATCCACATTGCGCTGCTTCAATTTTTCAAAACCATGGTTCGTCTTGCGATATTCCATGAAGACATTGTTGCCAATCTCCATAAACCGTCCGCAATCGCAATTGACATGGCACGGTTCATCTTTCCAG
Source organism: uncultured Gammaproteobacteria bacterium (assembly GCA_964401185.1). Taxonomy (GTDB): domain Bacteria; phylum Patescibacteriota; class Patescibacteriia; order Magasanikbacterales; family UBA922; genus JAHFIC01. Next base: position 4,376 of record CAYNXQ010000012.1, read on the forward strand.
GGCGAGTTTGCGTGGAAATCAAAGCCTCCGCCCGAGGCGGATCCCCCTTGGGGGGAAAAATCCCAAAACATCTCGGTGTCTGGTCCGCCTGGTTCCCCCACCGGCATATTGCCCGGCACCCCCGCTCGGCTCCACCAATTTTTCTTTTCACTATAGTAAAAAATCTTGCCGATCCCCATACCATCGCGCTCGGGAAAGTCAACAATTGCGGCCTCAATCCCAACACCAGCAAAGGCCTTTTGCCACAATTCGGCTGATGCGGTATCGCGAAGAATATTCAAGTCTTCGTTGCCGCGGAAACAAGTGACATACAGGCGCTTGGGATTGAGCCCAAGTTCTTGAGTCAAAAATTCAAACATCCAGGGAATTTGTTCGTCTTTGAAATAATCCCCCAGACTCCAATTACCGAGCATTTCAAAAAATGTGGTATGGCGATTGTCCCCCACTTCTTCGATGTCCTGTGCCCGAAATGATTTCTGTGAATCAGCGATGCGGGTGCCCAGTGGATGCTTCTCGCCCAGGAGAAACGAAATCATGGGCTGCATGCCAGAGCCAGTAAAAAGCGTGGTTGGATCGTTTTCTGGAATCAAAGAAGCCGATGGCACAATGGCGTGCCCGCGAGCAGCGAAGAAATCCAGGTAGTTCTGACGGAGTTGTTTGGCAGTCATATGGAAAAACAAAACTGGTTCTATTTTATCGAAAAACAAGCCCAATTGTCAATGCGAGCCAAAGATTCTTGACAAGATGGATGGAGTATTGTAGTATAGCTCCGATCGCCTGAACTGGTTCGCCAGTCTCGCGAGGTCCGCACCTTTCGAGGGCGGAGTCAATCAAGGGGATGGACGACCGAGATTGTCAACATCCCAGAAATGGGAAAGTCCCGGGTAGGATGGAGTACGCTCTGTTCTACCCGTCTTTTTTATTTACAAAAAACCCGCCTTTCGTAAAAAGCGGGATAATTTTTCTTTTACCCTGAACCAGGCTCAAGGGTTAGTGTTTCTGGAAGAAGTAAACCGGCACCGCGCGCACCGAGGCTTCCATCTGCGCCAGCTCGCTCGTTCCTTTTCTTTCTCGAATCACATCTTTCGTCTTCAGCACAACTTCGTGCCCTGTAGAGTCGAGGAAGACATACTTCTTGCCCAAGAAATTACCACTCGCGACAAATAGCGCCCGCGGATATTTCTCTTCCTTTTCAAGTGCCTTCCACGCTTCTCGACTGGACAAGAGCGCCTGATAATGCCAGCGCTCGGGATCAAATTCACCCTGAAATCCCAGCCGATAGAGTGTCCGAAGCCATGGTGCATCTTTGACGCTCTGCAACTGCAGAAAAACAAACTGCTGCACCTGCTCCAAAAGCCGATGATCGTCGTAGACGTACAGCCACGACGGCTCGATCGCATCATGCTCGAACAGATCTTCCAAAAGAGCAACTTTGGCCGCAGCCATAAGTTCGTTGAGCGGATGTTCGTAGAGCCGTTCGAAGAGTTCGGCCCTATATTCCAGTATATCCTTGAATGGCTCAGGGTCGAGAATGGTGATGTGCTCAGATGAGCGCGCACCCGCGACGAACGACGCCGCTACCCGAGCGAGGATGCTCGGATCCAGCTGATCCCCGACCATCTCCCGATCGAGAATTAGATACGACAGTGTATCCGCAATCCCCTGGATCGCGCCGAGATATCCCTTTTCTTCAATAATGCCGACCACCTGTTTGGGATCAACATGATGAAGAGACAAGCACTTCTGGATAGACGGATCAAACCCAATCCGCGCGATCGATTCTGCTTCGTGATTGCGCCCAGTCTGCGTCTGGACAAACAATTCGGTCACATGACTCAAGGCTGGGTGCCCGATATCATGCAACTGTCCGGAAGCGATAAGATGTCGGATCTCGTCGGCAGAACAACCAAGACAGCTACCAAGGACACACGAGACCCAGGCGCACAGCGCCGAGTGATCAAATCGCGTATGGCGCACGTATGGAATGCCACTCAGCTTGACTGCAGTTGATCGATGCCTGGTCGGGAGAGACCAGGTGTTCTTTTTGTCACCCAACTGCTGCACGCGGCGTAAACGATCCACGGCGGACAATTCCTGGAGCTGCTGCACAAAAGGCGCGGATACAGTCCAAGCCTCTCGGTAGCGCCGTACCTGCTCTTGAGTCAACTGTCCAGAGCAGATCAGTCGCATCTCCCGATAGGCCAGTGTTGGAATATGTGGCCGCTCACTTTCGGAAAAAAGAGACAACTGTTCTTCAGGCTTAGGCCTTTGTGAATTTTTCACTGATCACTCCTCCACCCCACCTACGCTCCGCTGTAGCAGAACTTCGGCGGGCAAGCGAGACATTAGACAACAACCCCACCACCCAAACACTCACCTCTCAAATAGAACACAGCAAATTGTCCTGGTGTTACTGCGCGTTGCGGCGTATCAAACTCAATCACCACTTCTTTGCCCTTTTTACTTTGTACTTTTGCCTTTTGAAGCGGCTGCCGATGACGCAACCGCACTTCACATTGTAGAGGAAGCATTTGGGACTGTCCAAGCGTCCAGTGCACATCTTTGAGGATAACTTTTTTTTGATACAAAAGCGGATCATCTTCATACCCGACCACCAATTCATTTGTATTCATTCTTTTTTCCACCACAAACAATGGCTGCATGCCACGACTTCGGTCTTCGGTCTTCGGTCTTCGGCTTTTATTTTTTTGCTGAAGTCCAGAGTCTGATTGCTGAAGTCCAATCTTATGCCGCTGTCCCATCGTATAAAATGGCAAGCCATCATGCTGACCAATCACTTCTCCGTTTGTCAAAACGATCTTGCCGGGTTTTGGTTTAATGTTCTTCTGCAAAAATTCTTTCATCGGCACTTCACCCACAAAACAAATCCCCATGCTTTCTTCCTTGGCAGCTGTCGGCAGTTGCAGTTTGCGTGCCAGACTTCTGACTTCAGTCTTCAGCAAGTGGCCAATCGGAAATAGCGTATGAAAAAGTTGCCGCTGATTCAGCTGGTGGAGGAAATATGTCTGATCTTTATTTTTATCTTTTGCCTCAAGCAAATGGACTTCGGTCTTCGGTCTTCGGTCTTCGGCAAGTGGCCGTAGTCTGAAGTCTGATTGCTGAAGTCCTGCATAGTGCCCGGTGGCAAGAAAATCAAACCCATGAGCGCGCGCATATTCCAACCATACACCGAATTTGATAAATGTATTGCAGAGCACATCGGGATTTGGGGTTCTGCCTTTCTGGTACTCGCGATACATATAGTCCAGCACGTTTTCTTTGTACTCAGTCGTAAAATCCAATTTCAACAGTGGGATTCCTAGTTTCGCTGCTACGCGCAGAGCGTCTCGATATTCTGGCAACCAGCAGGATTCGTCACCAACCGGTGCGCGACCACTCTCATAATTAATCATAAAAGCGCCGGTCACATCATAGCCTGCTTGGAGCAACAATGCGGCGGCGACCGATGAGTCAACTCCGCCCGACATGGCGACCAATACTTTTGTTTTTGACATTGACATACGATGGACAATCTGCTAGTCTCAAACTGGCCTAGGAGTATAGAGGAAACAAAAGAAAAAATCAAGCCAAGGAGGAACCATGCGGTATCAAGAATCATCGCTCAATACCAAGCTCACCATGCTGTTCGTCTGCCTGATCACTGGCTGCGCCATGACCTGTCTCATCGCCAACCAGCCGCAGATCCCCGACCCAGCACAGGTACGCGCCGAGTTTGAAGCAAAAGAAGAGGCCGAGCGGATGGCCGAACGCCAGTACGAAGCAGCCATGCGAACACTCGGCATCTGGTACCCAACGCACACCTGGCGCGTGGATGATGACGGATCTGTCATCTCGTATGAAACGCAAGAAGCCGAAGCGGCAGCGCAGCGCGAATATGAAGACGCCGACACCAAAGCTCGAATACTCTATCAATTGGCGCAACAAGATCCGAGCTTGTGGAATATCCTGGCGGCTACGGGAAAAAACAGTCCTATCGTCGCCTCCGACCGATGCATGGTCGAAGCATTGCCCGGGAAAAAAAGAAAAATCTTTGTATCTGTAGATGTACAGGTGACGGTGGACGACATTATCCATTGTCTCCAGAGCATTCCGGGGTCTTGACAAACGTGTTCGTGTCTGCTAGGATTCCCCTGCTTCGCAATCGAGTGAAACACACAAGGGAGGAACACATGCGAGGAAAAACTTTTCTGTTCGTGATCGGACTCGGCGTGATCGTGGTCGCCCTCTGCGGCGGCGGACACAAGCGTCTGCCGACCACCGAGCCGGCCCTGAAGCAAATCTTGGATTTCCGATCCAAGAATGGTCTCAAGCGAACAGACTTCAAACCCGGCGGCGGCGTTTTCTGCCCCGACGAGAAGACCGCCCTGCCCTATCACCTGATGGAGGTCGGGGCAAGCAAGGAGCATATGCTCCACATCGCCACGCTCCAGTGCATTTCGCTTTTGGAGCGAGCGCACGACAGCAAGGCGCTGCGCGATGCTCTGGAGCGCGTTCAAGAAGAGCGCGTGATGATCTATCCCGATGACCGGTTCATCATCGGACCCTCCTACGAAGAGGTATTCGTGAACCTCTACGCAAGCGATGAGGAAATCACGCGATTCCTTGTCGGCAAGTAAACCCAAGTCCCCGCCCCGCTTTTTGCGGCGTGCGGGGCTATTTTTTTCTTTCCATGCTATACTCGGATAGAGGTGTCTCATGACGAGTAAGCGCGTAATTCTCACTATCTACGGACTGGTGATCGCCGGCGGTATTGTTCTGGACCTGTTCTTCGAACATGTCTTCAATCCGCTCAAGATCATCTACGAGGTATCCACTCTGCTTCTCTTTCTCCATCTGTATCACAAGATCGAAGAAGTGAAGTCCAAACTCGATCTGGCGACCGAAAATAGAACAAATCCAAAGCCAGTCGATTATCCGCCTGGACCGGTGGGATAGCAAATAGTATCCAGATAGTGGTTGACCAGATTGGCCCAACCACTTTTTCTTTTCCCCACATAGTAGAAAAAAAGAGCCCCACCCGCTGACCGAAGTCATGCGAATGGGGCATCATCTACTTGCCGGAAAAAATTTGAACTGGAAATACCCAATCCGGACCCCAGCTATGGTTGCCCGTGGTTACTTCCCCGTACCTTTTCACGGCGAACTTGCCATCCTCCTTCCTCCCGCTATCTTGCATCAGATAGAAGTAGCGATCGTAGCCATCGCTGTCGGGGATTCGCTCCCCGAGAGCCACGAATGGATCATGTGTCCACGCGTCTGGGTATTGATGGGCAAACGCCACCAACTCCATGACCGACAGCGGATGAAGTCTGTGGGCCTTGAGTTCATGGAGCAACTGTCGAGTGGAGAGCGGGCGCGTCGTCCGGACGAGCACGATGTCCATCGACATCGAACCGCCGATCAAGAACCCCGACGCACCACCCACGTGCGGATCTTTGTAATCGAGCTTGAGCCCGTCGATCCGCTGCTCGAGGGTCTTGTTGAGGTAGATCGAGGTTGGGTACTTGGTGTTCCCAACCGCAATCGCCTCCGGACCCTGGTGCGTGAGTGCGACGATCACCGCAAAGGCGACCACCCCAAGAACTGCCGCTCGGACCAGCGGTGCCGTCCAAAGATTCCGGAAGTTCATGTCCAGACGCATCATTTTTTCCCTCCTCTTGTGTGTTGGAATGAAGGTTTGTGGCCTTCTCTCTCTTGCCAATCGAGGGAGAAAACTGCAAACCAGTGAGCAATCACTATACCACAATATCAGCCGTTTGTCAAGATACAAAAACAACCTCTTGCGAGGCTGTTTTTGGGGATACTCGTTAGTTCGAGTAGCCGCTGTTGGCACGACGAGCTTTATTGCATTCGAAGCAATAAATTGGCCGGTCGCCAGATGGCTGGAATGGGAGCTGGCTAATGTGGGTACCACATTGAGAACAGTTCACGTCCACAGGGAACATTTGGCGAGGACCGCGGTTGTTGTTCATACCACCGCGACCCATTGGGCGACTCGCTCGGCGAGCGCGCAGACAATCAGAGCAATAAATTGGCTTATCGCCAGATGGCTGGAATGGCAGTTCGGTAATTGCCTTACCACATTCCGCGCACACTTCATTGACCTGAAACATCTGTCTATCCATGGTTTGATCCATACGGATGACACTAGTTTTAATGAATCGACCTTTTATGGATCGACAATTTCGATCCAGGCAACTCGTTTGCCACTGTCACCTGCTATGAATAGACAGAGACGAAGCACCGTAGTTATCTGGCAAAAGTATAGCATACCCCCTCCTCTTTGTCAAGGGGAGCCTTGTGCATACAAAAAACCTGGCTCGTCTACCAAGCCAATAGAGTGCCTTTATATTTAGAAGAAGAGCCCTTGCTGACCAAGGGTCGTAACCAACCCGGCCAGAAAAATGACGAGGAAAGTAAGGAGCCAGCCCAAAGTGGAGCCCAGCAGGACCGAGGCGGCTTTGAAATGATGGTGAAGCGTAAGACGCAATGGTTCAAAAAAGATGAGATATGCGCAGACAGCCAAAGAGACGATGGCCAAGAAAACTTGAAATGCTAATCGGATGACCATATCGATATCACGCGCAAACAGCCGATTGAGCGAGAGCAGAATGATGGAAAGTACGAGTGAATAGAGGACGACCGCAAACGCATGGAGGAGTCCTCGCCAAAATGGACGTTGGATGTCGCGATTGTAGAGCATACATTAGAATGTTAGGTGTTAGGGACTAGGCTGTTGGATTATTTTGCTGGGACGCCATTGACCAGGCTGCTGATCTTTTTGGCCACGTCAGTATTACCAGGATTGAGGGCCTGAACTTGGCGATAATATTCCAGCGCTTTGGCTCGATTGCCGCGTCGCTGTTCGTACAGAAGGCCAAGACTGTAGAGCGCATTGGAATAATTAGGCGACAGCGCCACCGATTGGAGCCAAACTTGTTCGGCTTTGTCCGTATCGCCTGGACCATTGCGATTGTAAAGCAAACGGCCGAGATCAAAGAGCATTTCTGGATTCTGCGCTACGAGTGTGGAGATCGGCTGGAAGACGGCAATCGCCTGGTCCAGTTTGTTCTGCCGCTCGTACAAGGCTGAAAGTTGGACATAGCCTGGCAAGTAGTCCGACTTGAGACTGATCGACTGCTTGTAGAATTTTTCTGCCCCATCAAAATTGTTGGCAAATTCCTCTACGGATCCGCGCTGCATGATGAAAATCGGATTGGTTGGCTCGAGTGCGATCGCTTTGTCGAGCGCTTCGCGCGCCCAATTGTTGGATTCGGAGGCAAATACGCGGGCATTGAGATACATAAGCGAAAGCGTCTCCCAGGTTTCCACGCTATTTGGTTCGGTGTCAGCGGCCATGCGCGCTGCATTCACCGCTGCGGCCAGCCGATTGGCAATCAATTCAGCCGATGGATTCGGTTTGTCGGATTCGCTTTTGGCCTGATTGAAATAATAACTCGCCAATGCCAGGCGATATTCGGCATCATCCGGACGATAACTCAAGGCATCGTCCAGCCATTTTTCCTGGGCAATCGGATCAGTGGTGTTGGCAGCCTTGGTAAAACTGACTTCTGCTCGATAAAATTTGCCTGCAAAAATCCCATAAAATAATACCCCGGTACACAAAAGGATGACGCCAAACGACAGTGCCAGTGAATACTGCGGTGAAACTTCCAGAAGAATCACTTTCTCACGGACAATCGGGAGGTATACGGTGAGTCCAAGCACGCTCATGGCCAGCAGGAACCACCAGGCAAACCAAAGGGTGAAGGTAAAAAAGGCGACGATCAAAGCGGCGGTAGCAGCGAACCACGCAATCGCAATGGCGAATACTTCCATAGGGTGCAGTTCGTCGGTGCCAAGAAACGCCGAAGTCAATTCTTCTTCAGGCAAATGAACCGCTTCACCTGATCTGGTCCGGATCCAGGCGCTCAAAATATTTCCAATCTGAAAAAGAATGACAAAGAAAAAACTCAAGAGCCCAAGAAGTCCTGATTCGACAAGAAACGAGAAGAAAATATTGTACGGACGATGGAATCGAGATGACCAGGCCACGGGTACGGTATTGATGGCTTGCGGACGATAGGCAGAAAAAGCCACCGAGAACATGCCCGGCCCCTCACCAAGGAGAAAATTCTTGACCCCAGCGCCAATCGCCTGCGTACTAATTGACCAGGAAGTCTGTCCACCCAGCGCCAATTCCACCGGAAGATTTTGTTTCAGCAGGTCTGGGGTTCCGGTAAAAATAAAGACAATACTGACAATAAACACTGCAAACGCTACTGACAACGCCCACATGCGCAAAGAACGCACCATCATCGAACCAAGCACGAGAAGTAATCCCAAACCAATCGCGAATATCGTCCATGAAACCGCAAACCCGAGACGGCAAAGGACGTAGAGGCTCATGAGCGCGGCGGCTGCTGGGAGTATCTGAATTGCAGGCATGCGCCGATTGTCCAGCAAAAGTCCAATAGCAATAATACCAACAATCGCCAAAAAAATTCCCAGAAGACTATTGAGCTGACTCACCATATTGAACCCAGTCCAGTCGAAGAATGGCCTCAAGTACCCTATTTGCTGGCTTGCGAATGCCACGCCAGCCAAAATGCCCGAAAAAAGGAAAAGTGAAATCAATCTCCGCCACACCTGGATCGTTTTTATATATTGCAACAGCAGCCAAAACCAAAGAAGCAGTGAGAAAAGCGTGGCCGTGGACAGGACAAAATCACTCGAACGCCCAACCCAGCTGGTCGTAGCCGACGCAGAAAAAAATGATGAAATAATAAAGACAATCGCCAAGAGCAGCACCGGAATATCAAGATTGGTTCGACGAATGGTTATTTCTCGGACCAAGACTCCGTGGAGGAGCCAGCTCAAAAACGCCACCAGAATCAATCCAGAAAAAACCAGCTGTTTGGGCAAATCAATATGATCTCGAGTAGCATTGATCACGACCAACGGCACAAGCAGTGCTGCCAGACCAAGCGCCGAGATCGCAATTCGGTGGAGAAACCGATACGCGGCTTTGGGATCAGTCTTGGCTTGAGCAAGAAATGACATAGACTAAAAAAGTATTAAAAAATTATTGTTGGTGTGAAGTTGGCAGTGTCGGCGAGGGCGAGTGCGGTTGTGGTCCGCGCGGTCGGAGTTGCTGGAGCGACATTCCCCTTCCCTCTCCCTGATTTTGGTGCGGTGGACGATTTCCGCGCCGATTTGGCGATGGTGCTCCCACTGATTTACCTGAATTGCGCGGTACAGATTGAGCGGGTCGCGATTGCATCGGAGGCGCAGGCGGACGCATGCCAGCGCCAGGAGCGACATGAATCACTTCTCGCCCTTCATTGTCATCTTCGGATCCACCACCGGCCCATCGGCCAATTTTTTCTTCCACAGTTCCTCGCTCCAGCGAATAGCGTTCGCGCGAGACTTTGACTACCCGATCAAAGCTGCTGGTGGGAGAACCAATTGGCGGCATGGTGAGCGCTGAAAATGGCTGGGAAGCAACTCCATCAATCATGAGTTTCAAATAAATATGAAATTTTGGCAAATTGACAATATCTTCTTCTATAAATACCGGAGCAAATTCTTTGGCCAGCACCTCGGCATCTGGTCCACCCACCCGAAATGTGACCATCGATCCGACATTGCCAAACACGGCATCCCCCACCACTTCGTCGAGCTGCTTGATATATTGATGCGCCAAAACCAGGCTGAGGCGATATTTGCGGGCTTCAGAGAGAATGTTGGCAAAGCTTGGCGTAGCAAAATTCTGGAATTCATCCACATAGAGAAAAAAATCCTTGCGATCCTTTTCGGGAGTATCCACCCGCTCCATGGCCGCCAGCTGGATCTCGGTAATCAGCATTCCGCCCAAGAGCCGGCTGTTGTCCTCGCCAATTCTTCCCTTGGACAGATTCATGATAAAAATTTTCTTGCCATCCATGATCTCGCGGACATTGATCGTGGATTTTACTTGAGCCACCATGTTGCGGATCACGCTGGCCGAGAGAAACTGGCCGATTTTGTTTTGAATAGCCGATACGGCTTCGGTGGCATACTTCTCGGAGTAGCTGGCAAATTCCTGTTCCCAAAATGCTTTGACCACTGGATCCTTAAGCTTGG
>CAYNXQ010000013.1:0-14220 GCA_964401185.1 uncultured Gammaproteobacteria bacterium
GAACATTCGAATTCCCCACTATCGGGGTGTCCACTTTTTTCGACTGTGGTCGAAAAAATAACAATTTATCTGGAGAGGTGGCCGAGTGGTTTAAGGCAACAGTCTTGAAAACTGTCGTCGCTGAAAGGCGACCGTGGGTTCGAATCCCACCCCTTCCGCAAATGGAGAGGTGTCAGAGTGGTCGATCGTACAGCTTTGCTAAAGCTGTAAGGCGCAAGCCTTCGAGGGTTCGAATCCCTCCCTCTCCGCCACAAAAAAATCCCACTTGCCATAACACAATCAGGCGTGTTATGCTTTCTGTATACGATTGATGTTGTCTGATATGACACTCCCTTATAAAGAATACCGCTGTCACTCTTGCCACAAGCTTTTGTTCAAAGGCATTCTGATCGAGAGCGTGATTGAAGTGCAATGCCGCGGCTGCCATACGATGAATGTCATCAAAAGTGAATCGTTGAACAATCTGCTGTGCGCGATCCCCCACTGCCCGCATCGGCGATCGATCGCCGGACAGACAGCGTAACGCTGATCACGATCCAAGCAAGAAGCCCATCGAAGCTCATGAAGCTCGCCACCTATGGCGGGTTTTTTATTTTTAATCCATCAAACGCGTATGTGGCAATCCTTGAAAAACATTTACAAGAATCTGGCCTACATGAATTTCTTGAAACATAATCCCCGGGTGTATTGGAAACTGATCAAAGGCTATGTGAAAGTGAATATCCTCCACCAAGAACAATTGCGTTTTGTGGAAATCATGCTCACCTATGGCTGCAACGCCCGCTGCTGGTTTTGCTCGTGCCGGGCGCTGTACGAAGACAAAGGAAAACTTCTGACCAAAGAAAAATTGATGTCGATCATCGACGAATGCGCTGATCTTGGCGTGCCAGTGATTTCGTTTTTGGGCGGCGAACCGCTCCTCGTGCGCTATTTGCCCGAGATCATTGCCTACACCCACAAACGCGGCATCCTGCCCGGAATCACCAGTAATGCAACGCTCTTGACCAAAGAAAAACTTGACCAGCTCTACGCCTGCGGACTTGGACTTCTCTCGGTGTCAATTCATTCCACTGATCCCGAGGCGCACAATGATACAGTGAAAATCAAAAATGCCTTCCAGCACGCGATCGAGATGCTGGCCTATGCCAAAAAAATTGGCATTTCGGTAAATATTTCTTCGGTCTTTCTTCATTCTACCTTTGAAAGCGGGCAGGCAGAAAAAATTGTTGCCCTGGCCAACGAGCATGGCTTCCGCCTCTCCATCAACAACGTGGTCCCAACCGTGCAGGGTGATCTGACCTCAGGGATACTCATGACCTACGATGACAACAAAAAACTGGAAGGGCTCTGTCACGCGCAAGCGAGCGTCACGACCCACATGACCAACAACTTCTTTGGCTATGGCTGCCCGATTGGCAACTGCTATATCGGCCTCACCCCCTATGGCGAAGCGCTCCCCTGCTTCTTCGTGCCTATCAGCTGGGGCAATGCCTGGAACGAATCACTCGCATCAATCTTTCAAAAGATGCTTCGGGTCAAATGCTTCCGTGCCCGGCCGCAGATGTGTCTGGCAGGAGAAAACAAAGAATTTATTACGCGATTTCTCAAGCCAGTTTTCGGGGTAGACAAGAGCGCCTGCATGCCAGTCGAAAAACATCCTGAATACAATCAAACCACTGGAACACTACATGATCTGGTGGGTACCACTGCGCGGTCGAGAGATGGCCACATCGCCCCATAAAACAAAATAACCCGCTGGGTAGGGGTTATTTGGTCTCCTTGTGGAGGGTGTGCTTTTTGCAGTACTTGCAGTACTTGTTGATTTCCAGGCGCGCTTTAAGTTTGCGCTTGTTCTTGTTGGAAAAGTAATTGGTATGCTTGCACACGGTGCATTCCAATTTGATCAGGTTATCACGTTCTTGAGACATACAAAAATCCTAGGTAAATCAGACTTCCCTTATTCTAGCAGACAAGGAAAAATGTGTCAAGACCAAGAGCGCACAACAAAAAACAGCCCATTCCTGGGCCGTTTTTTTACAGGTAGGATTAGCGAAGTCCTGGCCACAATTTCTCCAGTTTGTATCCGGACTGGGTCAACTGATTGTTGAACCACGTATGCTCTGTCGAATCCAACAGGTCTACTGTACCCACCTCACTGCCTGACACCCACTCAACCATGAGCACATCACCCGTCGCTTTGTTCACTAGGACATCCCCAACCACGTATGGGGGAGCTGCCATGACGGGGACGCCCATGGCAAGACTGGCGATAATGCCCACCCCGGCCAACCACCGTACCAATGCTTTGTGCATAAAAAATAAATTAAATATGTATGGAGTATACCAAAAACATTTTTAAAACGCTAATCGAGCTTGTCAGAAAATACTACCAGCCGCTTGGGATAACTTTTGGAAGCGGCATTCCAGACTCCTTCACAGGTAATCAGATTCAGGTGCGATCGACCATCAGTTGAACCAAATACATCCATCGCATCCGCGGCGGCATTGTAATCTCGGAGACTACGAACTACAAACGTCGAAACTACTCCTTGGGCATCCTTCATGTAGATTTTGTCTCCTGGCTGCAATTGATTGAGATTATTGAATACTGTGGCGAGGCCGCCTTTCCAGCGACCATAGTGCCCAGTAATCACAGCGCTACCAATATTTCCTGGGTGCGGTCCACGATTAAACCAAGCCGCATTGACTGGACCTTTTGGCACACCGACCGATCCATCCAAGGCCAAACCCACCTGTTCAACAGCCGCATCCACACGAATTTTTGGAATGGTGAGGCGCACGGGAATTCCAAAGACTACTTTTTTTTGTACTGGAGCCGCAACCACAGCTTCGACAGACACCTTTTGATTCGTCTGTACCGTTTCACCCCCAGATGCCGCCAAAGCGACATTCGGCGATTGCCGCAAGAGAAAAACGAAAAATAACCCAAAAGAGAGCGTGCATCCGGTCACTGCTACAATGATCGGAGACCATCGTAATGCTATTTTTGATACGTTCATACTTCGCCAGAAGAGTCAGACCACACTTGGCCTGACTCTTCTTTTTTACAGAGATGTCTGCTCAATGCTTTTCGTCAGGCCTTGTGTTTTTTGTGTTTTTTCTGCATCAAGAGGAAGCCTAAGATCACAAGGACGCCAGCCAGTACAACCAAATCCCAAGCAAAGCTTACTGGCTGAGGGGCAACCCCAGTATTTGGGAGTTTTGGAACTAGACCAGCCACGACGACCGTGGCAATAGCGAAGTCTCGCACCGAAAAACCATTGGCGTCTCCGGTCGCAACCGCGGTATTGACTGTGGTTTTGGTGAGATTGGTCCGACAGGTGTACACCCAGGTCTCCGTGGGATCAAGCTTGGAATCAGCGTTGCTGTCGCCAGATTGATAGTTTGGAGCGCATTTATCATCAGTCAGCCGAACATTGTTCAAGGGGACGGTGCCCGGGTTGGTGACTTTTTCAGTATAGGTGACCATTCCTCCTCCTGCAGCGAGAGTCAATGGACTTGGAATCTTCGTTACATGGATCAGCGGCGGCACTATTGGTACGCCGACAACCACCGTTGCGTTGGCAATATCACTGGTCGAAAGACCGTTGGCCCACCCAGTCGCAACGACAGTATTCATCGTCGTTGCCGAAAGTGTCGTCGTGCAGCGGTACGTCCAGATCTCATTCACATCAAGCTTGTTGTCACCATTGGTATCGCCAGAGACAAAAGTAAGCGAACTGCAGGTATCATCGACCATCGTGATATCAGTGACTGGGACTGTTCCAACATTGTGAAGGGTGTAGGTATAGGTCACAGAGCCAGGCCCATTGGGCAAAGCCAAAGGACTTGGAATTTTGACCACATCGATCAACGGTGGCACCGGAGGAACAACAGGCGCGCCGATATCGTTGTTGGTAAGGATGCAAAACAAGTTGTGATAGGGCGTTAGATCAATATGACCAGTCGCATCGCAATCGCCGGAGAACGTCTGGGTATAATGAGAATCCGAAGTTTCGGTGACCGTATACAAACCGGCAGCGAATCCAGTCGTCATACCCGAGATAATCCGGCGGCCATTGAGAAACAAGGGGAAATCATTGACAGTTTTGGTTCCGCCATTGTCATTGATGACAATTTTGACTACATTGATTTTTCCTTCTCCGGTACTTCCTGACGATGGTGGAGGAGGAGGTGGGGTTGGCGTGGTGCAGGTAGGCACTGTGATGGTATCGGCATTGGTCGAGACTGTCCCGCCAAAAGCCAAAGCTCTTCCGGTCCAAAGAATAGTGCTTCCGATGCTAATTCCTGCGGCATCAATATCTGTTCCGATAAATGTCGAATTGGCGCCAAGCGTGGTCGCTTGAGATGGAGTCCAAAACACATTGCAGGCCGATGCGCCGCCAGTTACCGAAACCACCGAGTTGGCGACTGTCGTCAAAGCGCCTGTGATTCGAAAAACATATGTTCCATTGCCGTTCAGGGTAATCCCGCCTGTTCCAATCGATGCAGCTCCGGTAATACAATACACCCCAGGCGCGAGTGGCTGGGACAAGAGGCTCAAGTCCGTTGCCGAACCAAAACTAAAATCACAGGATTGAGCATTGAGAAGACTCAAAGCCGAACCTTGATCTATCCCAGCTTGATTGTACGAGCCATCAGCGATATGCGTCGTTCCATTTATCGTAGGCACCGTGGCTGGACCGGTCGTATAGCCAACATCTCCGTTGATCGTCGTTCCAATCACGGTGTTGGTATAGGTGCTGGCCAAAATGCCATAGGTATCTGCGATTCCCAGAGATGGAGTAGATGCCACTGCGAGAGCGGCCAATGGACTAGCAAGAACGAGTGCGAAAGAAACAGCAAGAGCACCCCCCCCCGCAAAAACTTTTTTAAATAAATTCATAAGTAATTATTTCATAAAAAATTTTTAACACACGACCTTTGCTATAGTGTACCACGTTTTGGACAATACGTGTATGAACCCCCTCGTGTTGATAAGTCAACAAAAAGAAAAGACCTGACTAGAAAAAAGTCAGGTCTCTCTTGTCTCGTATTCAATTGGGGCATTATCCTCGACGTCGACCAGAAAAATTTCTATTTCTTTGACCAGATTTCTGCCATTGATTTCTGCCTCCCCGACCGCGGAATCCTGACTGTTGTGGCGCATGGGCGACTATGGGAACTGGCCGGCGTGGCGGAAGAATCGGCAGAGGAACAATCGGGATCGCTCGGCGAATCAATCGTTCAATTTCACGGATATTGGAGCGCTCTTCTGGCAAAGCAAATGATACGGCGCGACCACTCTGTCCAGCACGACCAGTACGGCCAATGCGATGGACATAGTCTTCGGAATTTTCGGGAAGGTCGTAATTGACGACCAATGAAATATTACGTACATCAATCCCGCGCGCGGCAATATCGGTGGCAACCAGCACGCGAAATGTCCCTGATTTGAAACCTTCGAGCGCGGCGCGGCGCTGGGCCAACGATCGGCTAGAGTGAATTTCGGCAGCGGCATGACCCATGCTGCGAACTGCCAGAGCAATTTTCTTGGCGCCATGCTTGGTACGAGAAAACACGAGGACCGATCCAGTATTGTCGGACAAAAGCTTATCCAGCAATTGCATCTTGACATCGCGACTGGCCAGATATATTTCCTGCGCCACATTTGCCGAGGCAGTGCCCGCAGGCGCGACTTCGATGCGCACTGGCTGTTTCATATATTTGGCGGCAATCGCTGCAATCGGGCCTGGCATGGTCGCCGAAAATAGCATAGTCTGTCGTTCTCCGGCAGGAAGCGCCGAGAGGATCTGTTTGATTTGTGGAGCAAAACCAATATCAAACATGCGATCAGCTTCGTCGAGCACGACGACGCGTACTGATCCGAGCGAAATAGTTTTTTGCTGCATGTGATCTACCAAGCGGCCGGGTGTGGCAACAATAATATGGGGATGTTGGCGCAAGCGATTGATCTGCACGTACATCGAAGCGCCGCCAATCACGACTGCTGTTTTGAGTCCGAGCGGCGCGCCCACCTTGCGCAGCGTTTCATCCACTTGTAGGGCCAGTTCGCGGGTCGGAACCACGATCAAGCCTTGACCCTTGTGGACCGCCAATCGTTGAATCATCGGGAGTCCAAAGGCCAGGGTCTTGCCAGTACCAGTCTGCGCAATACCAACTACATCTTTGCCAAGTAGTCCTTCGGGGATAGCTTTTGTTTTGATTGGGGTGGGTACAGAAAAACCGAGTCGGGTGAGGACGTCGAGGATCTTTGGCGCGATGCCGAGAACCGAAAAACTATCGGCCTGGTGTGAAGGTTGTGTCATATATAAGCTTTGTGACCCGATTCAACTTGGGCCAAAGCAATGACACAAAAGAGGTTCGAGTCTTGATACCAGATTGGTATCAAAAGAATGAAAACGGAGTATACCAGACTTTGCGGATCTTGTCAAGAGCCGTTGACCGGGAT
Source organism: uncultured Gammaproteobacteria bacterium (assembly GCA_964401185.1). GTDB lineage: Bacteria > Patescibacteriota > Patescibacteriia > Magasanikbacterales > UBA922 > JAHFIC01. The sequence goes on from CAYNXQ010000013.1 coordinate 6,473, forward strand.
TGAACCGGTGACCCCGTCCTTACCATGGACGTGCTCTACCAGCTGAGCTACAACGGCCTACGCAATTTTTGTGTGCCAAGTATATAACGACGATACGCGACCGTCAAGCCCGAAATTACTTCTGGCAATATGGGCAAAACACAGTCCCGCGCGCGGCCACTCGGATCTTTTTGAGGGCACGGTGGCAGATAACACACGGCTCGCCACCCCGGCCATACACCTTGAGATGCTTTACAAAATTCCCCCCTTTGCCATGGCCATCGACATAGGTATTGAAGGTCGTCCCCCGCTCGGCAATGGCATGCTTCATCACCGCTTCGGCAGCATGATAGAGTCGCATGATCTCGGCACGGGTCGCACGAGCAGCCAGACGCATCGGTCGAATCTTGGCGGCGAAACAAATCTCGTCCACATAAATATTGCCGATGCCGGTAATCAATTTCTGATTGAGGAGCAGGGCCTTCACCGTTGTCTTGCGGCCACGAAAAATATCGCGAAATGCTTCTGGTGTAAATCCCTTGGCCAGCGGTTCGATCCCAAACTCGGCCGCAATGTTTTCTTTTTCTTTTTTATCAACCAGACGCAGATATCCAAACCGACGCATGTCATTGAATGACAGTTTTCCACCATCAGCAAATTGGATCTCGGCGCGCACATGATTGAGCGACAGGGCCGGATCTCCCGGCATCGAATGCCCGCCAGCAATCACTTTCTTTCCATGGGCATAGACCAATTGTCCAGTCATTTTTAGATGGGCCAGGAGGTATCGCTCCCCCGGCAACACAAACATAAGCAGCTTGCCCACGCGGTCAATGTCAAGAAATTTTTTACCGATCAGTGACCGGACAAAGGTATGCTGATCCCCCTTCACAATCTTTTTGTCGTGAACCTGCACCGCCGTAATCGCGTGATGCGTCACGACAGGGCGAAGACTGCGGCGAATAGTTTCAACTTCGGGAAGTTCTGGCATACGATTGAAGTTAGTAAGCAATAAGCAGAATAAGGAGTAAGTAAAATAAGAGAAAAAAGCCGCCTCGAGAAGATCCCTCGGACGGCGAGATAGTATTATTTTTCTTGCAAAAGTTCAACCGTCCGTCCATCGGGATCAAGCACGACGGCGTGAAAATCACCTTGCCCATCAGCAGATGGCGGGGTATGGCATTCGGCTCCACGATCCACCAGAGACATCCATGTTTCAAAGACCGATGACACGGTGAAGCCCAAACGCTGTTGCCACATTTCTTTGCTTTGCATCTGATTTGTCGGATAAATTTCCAGAATCAAGTGGCCGACATTGGCAGAAAAATGCGAAGGACCATCGCCATGCTTTTCTGGTTGGAAGTCCAATCCCAGTGTTTGATAAAATTGGACTGTCTTGGCCAGCTGCGGAGTATAAAGGACAATGTACGCAAGCCGCGGCTTTGGCTGATTCATGATTTATTCCTCCTCGATCGCGTGACCAAGCACGTGTTCGACCGTTGACTTCAGTTCTGATTTGAGTTCCTTTTCACTCAGCCTTGTCCGGAATGTCTGTCGAAATTGGTCGAGATATCTCTGCTTCATCTCGGATGTGTCAGCAGTGTACCACAATGCTGCCATGGCTTCCACCTGATCGGGCAAGACCCAGTTCATCAATTGAGCAATTTGTGGTATCCGAGACACCACAGCCGCTCGAAAGGCCGTCCGCATCCACTCGATCAAACGTGGATAAATGACTTGCGGATAACCCAACCAGAACACTCCAAGCGCCGATACAGTATGGAGCGAATCCGCTGGTGCAGGAAGCGGGAGAAACCGTATATGCGCTTTCAAAGAAAATTGTGACCCCATCCACAAGGCACAAAATTCTCCATCTGGCGGCAGTGTTGGCAATGGTTCTGCAAGCAAACGGATGTGACCAGCGTACTCCAGCGCGAGGACTTCTTCCTCACTTCGCACACTCCGGTGACGAGATGCCTTGGCCATACCGGACGTCGCAAGACTCCCATCGGCGAGACGTACGATCAGTGGCACCATGGCCATTGACTGCGGCGACGGCCGATCAATCAGCGCAACGACTTTTCTCATTTCTTTTCCTCCACTCCAGAGCATACTCGCCCACACTCCTCATGTCAAACCCTCCCCGGTTCGAATCCCAGACATAGACACAAAAAACAAATAACCCCCGTAGGGGTATTTGTTTTTTGTGGGCCGGGTAGGATTCGAACCTACGAAGGCGTAAGCCAGCAGATTTACAGTCTGCCCCGTTTGACCGCTCTGGAACCGACCCATGAATTTTTGAGCCGCCTCAGGGATTTGAACCCAGGACCTACTGTTTACAAAACAGTTGCTCTACCAGCTGAGCTAAGGCGGCGTTTCTTATACCGTTTTCATGCTGTCAATTTTATCCTTGAGGAGCGCCAGTTTCTGATTGTCTGGATTTGCCATCCGCAAAGCATCGTAGGCTGCCAGAGCTTTGTCTTTTCTCCCCATCAGTATACTGATTTCTGCGAGCACGTCAAGGTATTTCGGATTCTGCGGTTCGAGATCCAATGCCTGTTCAATGGCTTCAAGCGCGGCGGCATATTGGCCAAGTGCCAGGAGCAATTCGGCAATTTTGGCAAAACGAATCGAGAGGTTATCATTGAGCAGTACTGCCTGTTGATAATATTCCACGGCTTCTTCTTTCTTGTTTTCCTCTTCTGCCAATTCCGCCAATTTGACCAGCACCACATCATCGCTTGGATCCAGCTGAGCCACAAACGCATACGTCTCGCGCGCTTCGCTCGCATGTCCTTGTTTGCGATAGACGTCTCCCAGCCCGCGATAGGCGGGAGCGCATTTGGGGTTCAATTTGATCGCGGCAATATATTTCTTTTCTGCACCATCAAAATCATTCCGCTCGTACGCTCCGGCTGCGGCATCGAGAAGGCTCTTGAGTCCATCGGATCCTTCCTGTGCATGCACCACAGGAGGAACAATCTCGCTTTGGAGATCGCCATGACGGACCAGTCGTTCGATCTGGGCAACATAATTGCGAAATCCACTCTGCAACCGCTGAAACCATTTCACCATAGGCTGCAGAATTTTTTCTCGTCTCATCTGTCCTTCTGCCGAACGCTGCTTCATGCGCTCGCGCAGATAATGCATCTTCTTTTTTTCTTCCTGCACTTCGGGAATATGTTCCACATCCAAAAGCGACAGTTGGGGAAATCGACGCGCCACAATCACGCCCGCCACAATGAGCGAGAGAATCATGATCACGATAAGAAGCACAGAAACAGTCATACCTCGCGAATAGACAATTAGGCCGCAATTGCCGACAACATTTCGGCGAGAGAATCTGCCTTGGTGGAGGCGCCACCCACCAGAACGCCCGCGATCATCGGCTGAGTGGTATAGCTTGCCACATTCTTGGCATCGACGCTGCCGCCATAGAGAATCGGCACTACCACAGCGGTATATTTCTTGATTTCGCTCGCAATCCAGCCATGCACATCATCGGCATCCTGCGGATCACAGGCATCACCCGTTCCAATAGCCCAGACTGGTTCGTAGGCCACGAATATCTGGCCGGAGGCGAACGACAAATCTTCGAACACGCTTGCCAGTTGTTCGGCAAGACGCGCTTCGCGCTTGCCCGCATCTTTTTCCTCTTTGGTCTCGCCAATACAAATCACTGGTTTGAGCCCGGCTGCCAGCGAGGCCTCCACTTTCTGACGAACAGCTGTATCAGTCTCGCCAAAAATATGCCGCCGCTCGGAGTGCCCTGCCAAGACATATTCGCAACCAACGCCACGCACCATTTCGGCTGATACCGCTCCAGTATAGGCGCCGCGCGATACCCAGGCGCAATTTTGCGCCCCGAGATGTACTGTACTGCCCTGAATCGCCCAGGCGACACTTGGAATAGAGAGAAAATTCGGAAACACGGCCAATTCTACATCCTGGGGTATTGACAGAGCTTTGACGGCCTCGATGAGCGCCATGGATTCGGCGTGATCCAGATACATTTTCCAATTGGCAAACAGATATTTCATATGTTGGAGGGACTAGGTGTTAGGTGATAGGTTTTTAGCGTACGGCGAATCCCTAGTATCTAAAATCTAATTTTAGTTTGATCCACGTTGCCAATCACGGCCACCCGCATCTCGGGCAAGGCGAATGATTCCTGCGCAACTGCGACAATTTCTTCTTCGGTGATGGCGTCAATCTTCTTCAGCCATTCTTCTGGCGTTTCAATGTCTTTCTGGAAGAGGTATTCGCGCGAGTACCAGTCGGCCTCGGCACTAGCATCTTCGAGTGAGAGCGTGAGGGCGCCGCGAATGTGAGTCTTGGCGTCGCGCAGCTCGCGAGCCGTGACTCCACTCTTCTTCAATTTTTCAATTTCTGCGGTGACAACCTCGATCGCCTTATTGATATTTTTGACTTCAAGCCCAGCGCGCACAAACGAATACCCCACATCGTGAAAATGCTCCATGCCAGAACGCACCATGTACGCCAGGCCACGCCGTTCGCGGATCTGGATAAACAGCCGAGAACTCATGGATCCGCCCAAAATCGTATGGAGCACGGTGCCCACCACATTGCGGGGATCAGTATGGGTAAATCCAGGGAATCCCAGCATCAGTTGCGCCTGGTCGGTTTCTTTTTTCTTGACTACAATCCGATCGCTTTTTTTCTTGCTGCCGAATACCGCTTCGGGAAATTTTTGCGGTGTGCTTTTGCCAGATTTTTCTGCGCCAAAATATTGTTCCAGGAGGAGTTTGCCACCATCCACAATATTGCCGGCCACAATCACTGTGCCACGCCCTGGTCCATAGTGCCGATCACGGAAGGCCAGCACCTTTTCTCGCGGATAGGACAAGACATGCTTCGGGGTGCCGCCAATATCCCAACCGAGCGAGGATCCCTGGTAAAGCAGATGTTCGAAAATGGTATCGATATTCATGAGCGGGTTGTCCTCGTACATGCGCAGCTCTTCCACAATCACCGGCTTCTCGCGCTCCATCTCTTTGGGATCAAAGAGCGAATGGTGGAGCATATCGGACAAAATATCCAGCGCGATCGGCAGATACTTGGCATCCACTTTGATGTAATAGGCTGTCATTTCTTTGCCGGTAAAGGCATTGTATTCGGCCCCCAAGCGATCGATCTCGCGCGTCAGGATTTGAGTATTTTTTCGCTTGGTCGTGCCCTTGAACATCAGGTGCTCGATGTAATGAGAAACGCCATTGAGCTTTTCTGGCTCGTAGCGCGAACCAACCGGATAGACTACAAGCACAGTGACGGCTTTGGTATCAGTTTTGGGAACCAAGAGAACATTGGTGCCATTGTCGAGACGATACAATTCATGCATACACTTAGGAAAGATGCTCAGAGAGATACGGCACGAGTTCCGCAATCGCCACTCGATCCTGCGCCATGGTATCGCGATCCCGCACAGTTACTTTTTTATCTTCCAGCGAATCAAAATCAATTGTGATGCCATAGGGCGTACCAATTTCATCCTGTCGGCGATAGCGCTTGCCGATACTTCCGGTCTCGTCGTATTGGGTCATCCAGTATTTCGAGACAGTACGCTGGATCTCGCGAGCCAAAGCCTGGAGTGGTTCTTTCTTGGACAGCGGCAGAATGGCAACTTTGATTGGAGCCAGATGTTTGGGCAGGCGCAAGACGATTTCTTTTTCATGCTTGCTCTCGCCTTCTTCATCGCGTCCACCTTCAATCTCTTGGTAATGTTCAAGAAGCGTGACCAGCACCATGCGATCCAGTCCAAAGGTTGGTTCAATGACATGCGGAACAAAGGTTTCACCAGAGACAGGATCGCGATACGATAAGTCCTGGCCACTGGCTTTGCTATGACGCTTGAGGTCAAAATCGGTGCGATAGGCCAAACCGTGCAATTCTTTCAGCCCAAAAGGAAACTGATATTCAATATCGACCGTGCGCTTGGAATAGTGTGCGCGTTCGCCATCGGGAATTTCGTGGAGATAAAAATGGGAAAAATCGGCCGCAATCACTTCGGTCCACCAGCGCTTAATTTCCGACAGCCAACGTTCAAACTGTTTCTCCCAATCACTGGGATGAACAAAATATTCGAATTCCATGATATCAAATTCTCGGGTGCGGAAAATAAAATTGCCGGTCGTGATCTCATTGCGGAAGGCTTTGCCTTGTTGAGCAATCCCAAAGGGCAGGCGGAGTCGCATCGTGTCGGCCACCAGCTTGAAATTGGTAAACATGCCAGCCGCGAGCTCGGGACGCAGATAGGCAGCGGACCCCTGATCCTCGACCGCGCCAATATGGGTCTTGAACATGAGATTGAACTGTTTGAGATCGGTCAGTTCACCACCGCAATTCGGACAGCGGATTTCGGCCAGGGTCTTGCCAGCATGCGCCTCGAGCAGATGATCAGCGCGGAAACGGTTGTGACACGATTTGCACTCGACCAGGGGGTCGGTAAAATTCTGTATGTGGCCGCTCGCTTCCCACACCTTGGGATTCATAATGATCGATGAGTCGAGCCCGACCATATCTGGTTGTTCCTGGACAAAAAATTTCCACCAGGCGCGCTTCAGATTGTTTTTGAGGAGAACTCCGAGCGGGCCGTAATCCCAAGCATTAGCCATCCCGCCATAGATTTCTGAATCAGGAAAAACAAAACCGCGCCGCTTGGCCAAAGATACGATGGGGTCAAGAGATTCCAGCATAAAGGAAGCAAAAAAGTATGCAAAAAAGAGAAATAGGAACGCCCGCTAGTATAACGGGCAGAGGCGATATTTGTCAAAGCCTCCCGACAGTGCCGGGAGGCGTATTTTAGATGGTGGTAATTTCCTTTTCTTTTTCTTCGCCGAGACGCTTGAGGAGTTCATTGGTCTCCTTGACCAACTTCTCGAGCTCATCGGTCTCGCGAAATTTCTCGTCTTCTGGGATTTCTTTGTTCTTTTCTGCCTCATCGATCATCCCTTTCACTTGTTCGCGGATCTGTCGGATGGCGATGCGGCCAGCTTCGAGCTTCTGATGGAGGACTTTGATCAGATCGGCTCGGCGTTCGGCCGTGAGCGTTGGGAGTGGCACCCGGATCACTTTGCCATCATTCACTGGGTTCACTCCAATCGCCGAGGCGCGAATACCAGCTTCCACGGCGGCGAGAATGCTCTTGTCCCAGACTTCGATCACGAGCGTCTTGGGGTCGGATACCATAATACTCCCGACGGCCTTGAGCGGCTGGCGCGTGCCATAGGCCTCTACCAATACATCCTCGACCAGCGCTGGAGTCGCCCGACCCGTCCGGAGCGTGGCAATGTCGTGCTTCAGGTGATCAATCGCCTTGGCAAATTCTTCTTTATATTCGGAAACAATCGTCATACGGAAAAAATCATGTTACTGCTGCGGCGGAATGGTAAAACCGAGATAAATCATACTATCATAATCCGGGTCTACCCGCAAGACCGTGGGCAATTGGCCCGAAGGAAGCTTGCTCGTGATCCAGTGCACGCCACCGTCGACGGTTTTGTAAAATGTCGAACGGCTATTGATAGTAGCGGTGTAGTACATCTCGCTATCATTGTTGGGATTCACAGCAAACCCGTAAATCTGGGCGCTCCCGGGAGGCGTGATCAGATCTAGCGCGCGCCAGGTATTGCCATTGTTATTGGATACCAAAATGCCATAGGTAGAAATCCAATAGACGACGCCAGCTTTCTTTGGCTGGATCGCCAGATGACGATATTCCAAAGCGCCAGAAAAGTCCTTCATCGTATCTT
>CAYNXQ010000014.1:0-13905 GCA_964401185.1 uncultured Gammaproteobacteria bacterium
GAGACCAGAGATTTGGAGTGTGGAACTGGCTTGGAGTTTTCCGGAGATGGTGAGGACATTGCCCACAGTGCTTGAAGCTTTTGAATTGAAGCCACCGGTCAAGGTGGAAACGCCGATGATGTTCAGTGTGCCAGAAGAGAAAGCATCACCAGAGGAATCAATGGCGAAAAGTCCTCCGCCATTGGCAGTGGATGTGGCAATGAAGAGGCCGGCGGCCTGGAGACTGGAGGTGGTGGTGCCATCGGTCACAGTGAGTGGAGCGTTTGAGATAGCGCCAGTGAAAGCGGAGCCGCCGGTGGCATCAGTTCCACAGACGAACAAGCCCTGGGCATTGGTGTCGATTGTATCGCAGTTGACCAGATTGCTGAATTGAATCGATCCAGAAGCAGAGAGATTGCCAGATACATCGACGTAGAAACGGCCGAGATCAAATGTGTTTGGCGTTTGATTGAGACTCATCGTGTTGCGGACGATGAGTGAGGAAGAAGCATTGAGTGGACCGGAGACTGTTAATCCACCACCGATGCTTGATGAGGCGTTGGAGATAAAACCGCTGTAAAACGTGGAGAGACCAGAGGATTGTACTGTCGAACTGGCTTGTAATTTGTCTGACACAGTGAACGCGCCACCAATCGTAGAAGAAGCCAGTGATTGAATGCCATTGTAGGCAGTGATCAGGCCAGTGGACTGAAGCGTAGATGAAGCGCCAAAGAAGCCGGCGATGGTGAGGGAAGATCCAAAAGACGAAGAAGCTGAAGAAAAAATTGAACCAGAGGTAGAAAGATTCCCTGATGGATTGATAGCCAAGAGCAGATCCTTCCCATAATTTCTCACTTGCAAAAGATCAGCCGATTGTGTGGATGTACCCGAGATCACGAGCGGTATGGAGGCAGATGAGGTGGCAAAAATAGTTAGCCCGACGGTGGAGGTAGGATTCCCAATACCAATCGAGACTGTCAGAGTATTGGTCACGAGCCCAACCGGACCAAAGTTGTTGAAGATCCAAGGCGTATTGGCCGCCCCTCCGCCGCCACCAGCGCCCACTGCATCCGTACCACAGACCAAGAGTCCCTGGGCATTGGTATCGATTGTATCGCAGTTGACCAGATTGCTGAATTGAATCGATCCAGAAGCAGACAGATTGCCAGAGGCATCCACCAACAACAACGCGGTGCCAATGGCATTTTGAATCTGAAGCAAATTGGCTGACTGACTTGCGGCGCCGCGAATCACGAGCGGAGTCGCGTTTGTACTGCTGGCTTCGATCGTCAAATCCGCATTGTCGATTGGCGTAGTGGTCCCAATCGCCGATGGATTTGTACCAGCAATCGTACTGGCAGTGATCGCATAACCGCTCGCCACAATCCGCTGACGTGGGCTAAGCGTCTCAAAACTTGCTCCAGAACACGAGCCACTCACCTGGGCTGCCACCTCGACGTTCAGATAAATGGCGTCGCTATCTCGAAAGTTGTAATCCAACGCATCACCCCCAGCCGATGTATCACCGATCCCCACGTTGAAGACGCCATTTTTCACATTCACCGTCATGGTGGATGGCGTCGCCGATGGCCAAACTTTTGCTCCAGAATCAATGCTGGAATTGTTGTAGATAGAAAATCGAAAACAATAATTGGTGCCACTGCTTCCGCCCAATAGATTGCCGCTGGCATCGAGCAATCGTCCTTGATGATTCAAAATTTTTGGCACTCCAGCGGTTGCGTGCGCTATGCCAGTTGGAAAAACGAAAGAAACGAGAAGTAAAAAAACAAAAGCAAGACGAGACAAGCATCTTTTCAGGTATGACAATAAAAGCGATCGAGAAATCACGTTGTTCATTGAAACGGTAAAATTTACCGTTACTGCTGCTAAATAAATACCGAGAAGTAGTATACCATTTTTTTCTTGCTCCGACTATAATAAAGTAGATAAAAAAAAAGCCTGTGGATAAAGGATATTTTGGATGATCCAGACCAATTAAAAATACCTGAATCAAGCGATAAACATGGCATCACCAAAGCTGAAGAAGCGATATTTTTCTTCTACCGCTTTTTGGTAACACCCGAGAGTAAACTGCCTGTCGCCGACAAAAGCGCAGACCAGCATGAGGAGCGTGGACTTGGGCAGATGAAAATTGGTGATCATCGCATCGACGATCTGGAATCGAAATCCTGGCGTAATAAAAATATTTATTTCGCCGCGATACGGCTGAATCTTTGCGGATCGGTGAAGCTGTGCAATACCTTCCAGCGTGCGTACTGTCGTAGTACCAACAGCAATCACCCGTCGACCCTCTTTTTTTGCCCGATTTATTTTTTCGGCATTATCTTCGGTTAATTCTACCCACTCGCTGTGCATCGTATGCGCTTCCACCTGCTCTGTCTTGACTGGCAAAAAAGTGCCAAGCCCAACATGCAGTGTCACTTCAGCAAACTCCACGCCCTTTTGCTTGAGTCTTTCGATCAATTCTGGAGTAAAATGAAATCCGGCCGTCGGCGCAGCCACCGACCCTTCGGTCTTGGCATAGACTGTCTGATAGGCCGAAAGTTCATTTGGAATTTTTTTGACATAGGGCGGAATCGGAATCTGGCCATACTGGTTGGCCTTGGCACGAACCAGATCTTCATTCTCGGAAAATTGAACAAGAATCACACCACCCTCTTCTTTGGCGATCACATCACAAAAAAAATCTGCTTGTCCTGAGCTTGTCGAAGGAGCGAACTGTACGCGCATCCCCAAACTCAAATGTCGCCCCGGTTTGGCCAGCACTTTCCAGACACCTGCATTTTCCATCGGCCTCACCAAAAAAATTTCGACTGAACGCGCATGTTCTCGAAGCGCATCTCCAGTATCCGAAAAAATTTTTCCCTGCAAGCGCGCCTTGAACACTTTGGAATTATTCCAGACCAGCAGATCGCCGGATTGTAGAAAATTTGACAAATCAAAAAAATGATGCTGCGTCATCTTTTTCTTCTGCCGATCAAGCACCATGAGCTGAGAATGATCCCTTGGTTCCACCGGGGACTGCGCAATCAATTCGGCTGGCAAATGATAGTCAAAATCGCTGGTATTCATACGGAAAAACTTTTGTCAAAAAAAGGCGAAGAATAATCTCCGCCAAAATCTTAGTGCATCGACTTGCCAATGGCCAGCAAGTAGCGGCAATCATCCGGAAAATCGGCGGGGAAGGTGAGATCGCCATGCGCATCAGTCGGCAGATGCGTGCAATCGAAATTGATCAAATACTGACTGCAGGTGTCAAACTTTTTCTGCTCGCTCCCCGACTGGATATTGTCGCAGACCTTGAAAATCTCATTGAGCCAGTTGAGGCAAGTGCGTTTGTTGAGATTGATTTTGGTCACCTGATCAATCTGATCTCTGCACTCGTCCACATGGGAACAAAGCGCATCCACTGTATCGGGGCAGCTTTGAGTCACCGGCTTCGGGCCACAAGCCGCGACGGACAAGAGAGAAAAAAGAGCAAACACCAATTGCAATTTCATCGGATGACTCCTTGTGCGCTCCTGGAAGCGTGTTCCCAGTATCTCGCGCAAACACAAGATTGTCAACCGATCGCGCAAGCGCTACCGCAAATATTTGGCTACGTTGGCTGCGTGCTCTTCCGAAGTTTTGGCGTAATACATTTGGCCATCAGTTGTGGTGAGGAAAAACCAGTACGGATTTTTTTCGGGATAGATGGTTGCCACAATCGACTCCAAACTCGGATTGCTCATCGGGCCTGGTGGCAAACCAGTATGGACATAGGTATTCCACAGATTTTTGCTTTTGCGATCAGCGGCAGTTGTGAACAATGTTCCTTTTTTGCCAACTGCATACAGCACCGTGGCATCGGATTGGAGGGGCCAGCCATTCTTCAGCCGCCGCCAGAAAATATCCGCCACCTTGGCACGATCATCTTTACTTTGCGCTTCCTTTTCTACGATACTAGCCAGCGTAAGCACTTGACGGATGGTGTGTCCCTGCCGCGCAATCTCGGCGCGCAGATCACTCGTGAATTGACTTTCTCGTTCACTCACTGCTTTGTCCACGAGATCGCTTGCGGCTGAATCGGCAAACACACGATATGTCTCGGGCGCCAAATATCCTTCAAGACTTACACTGCTCGGCTTATCGTTGAGAATGGGATGTCTGGCAACAAAATCAGCGCTGACCGGGGAATTGGAGAGGATCACTCCTGGATTGCCGACAAGATGATAAAAATTGGCTGTAGAGGTGACGCTTGTAGATTCAAGCGATGCGGCCAGATCGCGTAGATCCCAGCCCGGAATAATCGTCACGGTCTTCTCGGCTTCACTCGGATACTTGATCGCCTCGACAACACGCCAGAGAGTGATCGGGGGATCAACTGCGACAGTGCCAACTTTGAGTGAGCGATCGCGATGAAGCGCTTTCAGTGTCCAGAGAAAAAAAGTCGAGTGCGAAATAATGTGTTCTTGTTGCAAACGCGCGGCCAACACAGCCGCTGTGTCGCCATCGTGAATATCAAACTGCACCGGACTTGTTCCGTTGGATTTCAAGAATACTTCCCAAGACAAAAAAAATCCTGTGCCGAGGATGAGAATCAGTGCGAGAAAAAAAATGCGGCGAATGATCATGAAATATTATTCTAAAAATTTCTGCCAATGTTCGCGCGCCCAGGCAAGCCGATCAGGCACACCGATGTCAATCCAGGGATGATCCGATTCAAAGACGTGCAGATTCTTCATGCGCGGAAAGACATCGTATTCAATACTAAAGGCCGGCACTTCGGGAAAATATTTTTGCGCGGCTGGGGTAAAGAAGTATACACCGCCATTGATATACCCCGGCTTGACAATTCCCTCTTTTTCACGAAACGCGGTAAGATGTCCGTCGTCATCGTAGACCAGCGTGCCATAACTCGAAGCATCAGGGACACGGCTCCCCAAAATCAATCCGTCACTCTCGTGCTTGAGATCAGTCGCAAGATCAGTCAGCGGAACCGTTGTGAGAATATCACCATTCAAAATCAGCGTCGGCGCGTTCGGATCTGCGACTTCTTTCAGGGCATTTTTGATTGCGCCGCCAGTACCCAAACGTTCGCGTTCGATTGCATAGCGCAGCGGCATGCCATTGCGTGCTGTGCCAACATCCCGTTCCAGCACATGCGAGAGATGCCCAGCCGCCAAGACAACCTCGGTCACGCCCAGCTTTTTTAATTTTTCTAATTGCCAATCCAAAACGGTCCGATCGCCCACGGGCAAGAGGACTTTGGGAATATCTTTGGTAATGTCACCGAGGCGGGTAGACAGTCCGCCGCAGAGAATAATCGCATTCATATCAATCAAGAAAAGATGATGTAGTGCACAATCAATGTCGCCATTCCCGCGACCAAAAATCCACCGACAATGTCCCGAGGATAATGCACGCCCGCATAGACACGAGCAATTGCCACCAGCACAAATCCGAAGCCAAGAACAATCGACAAGGTTATCGGCGCGGAGAGCAGGAGCGAGAGAAAAAATGGAACACTGGAGGCAATGCTATGATCAGAGGGAAACGATTTCCACGTGCCCCAGGTATGAAAGAGCTGTTTGGCATTGGGGAATTCCTTGATCGGCCGTTCGTGTCGCCACAATACCGCGATCGCGTAGCTTACCAGATAGGCAAAAAAATACGACAGAAAAGTCTCAACCAGCGTATGCCGCAGGGTAAGCCCGCTGCTTTTACCCTGGTCGAATAGAAGCCAGAGAACAAACAAAACAATCAGAATGTACACCAACCAATGTGCACTATAGAGCATCACTTTGTCAAGCCAGGGATATTCGCCCACATGGCGATTGATCCGCAGATACAATTTGTGACTCCACGATAAGGTCATAGTGCAAATTATACCATCCCTTTTATCCGGCGGACTAACTGGTACAAGCGGTATTTCATCGGCTGTAAAATAATATCTACCGCATTGGGGTACGCATGAGGCGCGCCCCCGAACCCTGCCTTGAACCGCGTAATCCCAGTCCACGGATGTGTCGAATCCCAGCAATAGTTATGGAAACAGGTCACCGTACCATCTCCTTGTTTTTTCTGCGGCGCTACTCCCCACATATCATATCTTGCACAACCCAGCGATCGCCCCAATTTCATTCCTTCCCATTGCAAGAGATACGGCGCCATCAGATTGCGCCCGGTATTTCCCGATGCGCCATGCAAGTAGGTGCAGGTATCACCCGAAATGATCAGAATATGCGAGGCAATCGCCACTCCATCTTGAAATGCGGTGAGCTGATGGGCAATCGGTAATTTCAATAGTTCAGTATAATATTCTTTGCCATGACTTTTGAATGCGTCACGAGCTGTGGTTTCTTGATTTAATTTCCAAAAGACATCGGCATTTTTTTCCTGCGAGATAGTCAAATCTTTTTTTTCTGCTAAGTGAATATTGTAGCGCGTCTTGGCATGCATGCCTGCCAAAATTTCCTCTTCGGTTTTGGTGAGATCAACCAGAAGCGTGTGTTGGGGCTGACGATTGTTTACAGCTTTTAGCTTATAGCTGATGGCTTTTAGCGACGACCTATCTTGTTGTGGTTCGAGGCGAAGAAAAGCAATCCCTTCTTTTTTCAAAAAATCGCCAAGCGCTTGAAGATCAAGATGTTCTTCCAAACAGCGCGGTGCATAGAGATATCGAATCCCCCAGCCCAAATCATGGACAAAACCCTGCAGTTGACCAGCCACTTTTCCATCTTGGAGAGACTGAAGACGAATCGGCGCGTGACCAACCGCAGACTGAAACTCACCCCAATCCCAGGACTGGAGAAATTCCTGACTTCTGAGCCACTCTGCTCGATTGTCACACAGTTCAATTGACATATGGAGATATCATAGCGAAAAAAAACACCCTCGTACAGACGATGCTGTCGAGGGTAATACTGCCTATTCTTTCTACTACCGTTTATCGTAGCATGGCTCACTCCTCAGGAATTTTTCTTTTTCTTTGCCCTTTGGCCGAGCAAACAAATTCAATCCCCCGGCTGTCAGTGTTGTATCGTAAGTCAAAAAACATTCTAGGCCTTCATTGTGACACATGTTTGCTACTGCATTCACAATCCCCGAAAAATCAGCAGGCGAAACGTTATTCTTGCACTTTTCAAAAAATTCCGATTCCTCGTGCGTTCCCCACCCCGGTGCGAGGTCTTCCAACGCAAGGGGTCTTTCCAGCAACCAAACCTGCTTCTCGCCTTTTGTGATAGCGACCTCAACCGCCTGCTTTGCCCGACTCACAGCAGCGGCTTCTGCTTTTTTGCGCCCTTCCTCCACTTTTTCCTCTACTTGCCGCAGTGCTGTTTCCCACTTCTGTCCCAATGTCTCGGTCATGACCATCCTCCTTCTGTCTGTCCCTACCCAGGGACTTGTCTAGGCCAATTGTAGCCAAAAACCACGTCTGACGTCAATCCCCATAGCCCCTCTTGATTTTTTTCGCTATACTGTGTATAGTATTGGAGGTTATCGCTTTTAGCTTCGCGAGCTTGTTATGGCTAAGAGTTTCGTATTTAGTATTTAGAATTTTTCAATCATATGGGTCTTCCCGCCAAACGACGCACCAGTCGATCAAAAAAGGAACGAAATGCACACACCGCACTTGGTACAGGAATGCGCACCAAATGCCCAGCTTGCGGAGCGGCTACTCTGCCCCACCGCGCTTGCCCAGCTTGCGGAGCCTATCGCGGACGTACAGCAGTCAATACCAAGAAACGCGTAGAGCGCGCCATGCGCCGAGCCAAACACCACGCTCACTAATCCACTCTATGTCCAATCGCCATCTGGCCAGGTCGATCGCCATGCAAGCCCTGTACCAATGGGATTTTCGCGGCAAACCGACCGCAGCCATGCCCGCGATTTTGGACCAGGTGATTGCCGAATTTGGCGCTGGATTGGATGCGAACACCGATTTTGTTCGTGAGACGGTCAATGGCGTCTTGGAGCATCTCGAAGAAATCGACAAAAAAATTGCCGAGTATGCCCCCAACTGGTCGGTGGATCAGATGACGATTGTAGACCGCAATATCCTGCGCATCGGGGTCTTTGAAATGTACTTGAGCAATTCTGTCCCAGCCAAGGTCGCCATCAACGAAGCGATCGAAATTGCCAAAAGCTATGGCGGGGCCAGTTCCGGAAAATTTGTCAACGGAGTCCTGGGCGCCATGTTCAATGATCTGGTCAAGGAACGCCCGGAAATTGCAAATGATGATGATGAAAAAAAGACAGAAGAAAAAGCCTAAGGTATGCCTATTCCAGAATACGCAGACAAGGGATTCAAAAAATTTGAAGACAAAATCGGTATCCGTTTTCGCGATCCGAATCTTTTGGTTCAAGCCTTTGTCCACCGCTCATATCTAAACGAGCATCGTGACTTCTCGATTGGCCACAACGAACGGCTGGAATTCCTGGGTGATGCCGTACTCGAATTGATTGTCACAGAATACCTGTTCGAGCATTATCTCAACCCAGAGGGCCAGCTCACCAACTGGCGCGCCGCCCTGGTCAATGCCAAGATGTGCGCCGAAGTTGCCGCCGAAATCGGCATGGAAGAATTTTTGTTTTTGAGTCACGGCGAAGCCAAGGATGCCGGCACCAAAGCCCGCGAATATATCCTCGCCAACGCTCTTGAAGCGGCGATTGGTGCGATCTATCTGGATCAAGGCTGGGACATGAGTAAGCAATTTGTTACCCGCTGGATCATCACCAAACTCCCCGAAGTTCTGGAACTGCATCTGTGGATGGATCCAAAATCTCGTCTGCAGGAAGCTGCCCAGGAAATCCTCGGCGAGACACCAACCTATCGAGTGCTAAGCGAAGAAGGACCAGACCACGACAAGAAATTTGTGGTTGGCGTGTATCTGGGCAAAGAAAAAATCGCCGATGGCGCAGGCTCGAGCAAGCAGGAAGCCCAGGTAGAAGCGGCTGACAATGCGCTTAAAATCAAAAAGTGGAAAGGACCAAAGGTAGAAATTCTCGAGAGAAAAGAAGGAGACCCTATCGGATAAACACGATGGGTCGGTAGCTCAGTTGGTAGAGCAGGGGCCTCTTAAGCCCAAGGTCGTGGGTCCGATCCCCACCCGACCCACTAAATAAATATCCCTCCTTGCGAGGGATATTTATTTTACTGTGTGGAGGATCGGACTGGGTGTGGTAGAGGGCGAAGCCGACGAGTACGATCCCCACCCGACCCACAATCAAAAAAAGAAAACGGCACCTGAATATTGGGTGCCGTTTTTGTCTATCCACTAAAACCGCAGGGCGTGGAGCATGTGCCGCCACACTTGCTGCAGCGCATACCAGCGTGAAAAGAACTTGCACAGGGCATGCTCATGGCTTTTGAATGCCAGGGTCACTTCGGGCGTATCGACAAATTGGATCTCACTCACCTCGTGGTTTGGGCGGAATGCCGCGCGGACATCCTTTTCCCGAACTGGTCGGGTAAGCCAGAATACCAACTGCACATCTGGCGCCTCGGCATACTCCACATGGAATAGCACGGACTCGTCGTGCCGTACCGCAATCCCCACCTCCTCCAGAAGCTCTCGCGTACCGGCTCGCGACGAACACTCGAGCGACTCCTGGAAACCACCCGGCAATGCCCACATGTCGCGACCCGGAATACCAGGCCGATTGGCACGCCGCACGAGAAGCACGCCAGTGCGAGAAAAAAATGATCGCTTCACTGGCACAATCACAATCGCGACCGGGGTTGGATTTTTGTAACTCACCTGCCGACAGCTCGCACAGGTTCGCGGCCAGATCTTGGCCGTAACTTCCTGACCAAAGGGCGCGCCGCAGAATCCACAGTGCGAATGCTTTGTAACAGTCTGCATCTTTAACCCTCCTTGACCAAGAAATAGTACATTGCCTCTCCCATGAAGTCAATCAACAAAAAAATACCCCAACTCGGGGTATTTTCTTTTGTGCTCGCGGAGGGAACGCTCACCATCTCAATAGGGGCTTCCGCCCCTCTTGTCTTCATTTCATTCAGTCACCCCCAGCAAGAGAAACCTCACGGTTTCTCCCTTCCCTAGGTTCGATTCCTACAAATAACAAAAAAATACCCATGATTCATAGGCATTTTTTTGTGCTCGCGGAGGGAATCGAACCCCCATATACAGCTTCGAAGGCTGTTGTCCTATCCGTTGAACGACGCGAGCAAGTGGCGGGTGCTTCCAGCGTATCATGAGAGAATCTTTTTGGCAACCTTGCAAGTTCCCATCTCGTGTGCTAGGCTAATCAGTAGAAGGAGAAGGAAAAATGAAAGTGGATGTCAATGTCACCCTGACTCAGAAACAGCCAAGCGAAATCGTCGGCGAGCTCTTTTTGCTGATCGATGATACCGGCGACAAAAAATCATTCGCCTTCCGCTTTTACACCAAGAACGGCGAAGCACTGATCGATGTAGACGGCCTCAGTGATATCGTCTTGGAGGTCCAAAAAGACCAGGCAGTGTGGATTGCCCTACCCATCGATGATGGCGGCGGCGTACCACCCGATGATTTGACCACGGAACAACAATTTGTCTGCGCTCTTATCGGCGAACCGATCGGTGGACTTACCCTGGGCATGGGCATCCATGAAGAAGTAAAGAAGGAATACAAAATCGATAACATTGGTACCATCGTGAATAAATCTTCGCAATTCCAAGAAACATTGGATGTTGACGACCCAGATGCCGAGATGATCTACCTCGGTCTCTGCTCGTAAAGAGACACGCCTCGCAGCAATCGCGGGGCTTTTTTAATTCTGACCGAGCACGATCTCGTCGCCGACCTTGACAAAATCCTGATTCACCCCATCGTCGTGGACATGCATCTGTACTTTGGACATAAGATCGGTCTGTGTCGGATTTTTCTTGTTGAGGATAATCGCAAATTGCAATGCGAGCTGATCCACGCCAACCGGCATATGATCGATCGTCCAGGTAATTTTTTTCTTGTCAGGATCAAATGTTGCCTTGCCGGCCGGAACTTTGAGCGCTGCAGTATCCCAGGAGACGTCCCCATAAACATCAGCAGTAAGGCTCATGGCCGAGAGCGCGTGAAAATTGTTGCCAATCGTCCAGGTGACGGTGTGCTTTTCTTTGCCATCGCTCCCCTGATCCACATTGTCTTTTACATCCAGACTGGTATCCGAGAATACCGTGAGCGTGATCGGATTGCCCGAGACGATCTGATGTCCGGCGCTATTGTCGTATTGCACTTCGGTACTTGCGTCAATGGTCGAAGCATCAAATTGGGTAAGATCAATATCGTCGTTGGTTTTGATAGGCAACTGAAACTCAATCGTGACTTCCGCCCCTGGCGCAATCGTGCGCAAATCAGAGACTTGTTTGCTACTCCAGGCAATTGTGCCCCGCCGTGTCGTCGTGGTATGCAATGCTTCACCAGAAATATCACCATTGGCCGAATCCTCGATGGCCGACCACTTGAGGAGCGACGACTTGCCCGAAGCCGGCGCATCGAATATCGCCCGCACCACGGCATTTTTTATAGCCGAAGTGCCGGTATTTTTTACCACGACACTAGCATGTAGGATGTCCCCAGGTACGGCTGGCGCATCGGTGAGTGATCCATTGATTGCTAGATTGGAGGCCACATCACTCTTCACAAATTGCATGCTATGGGTAGCTGTGGCAATCACATACCCATCGTCCGATCGTCGCGCATCTTTCCACTGACGCACATTCACAGTGAGCAGTGAGGTGGTTTGGTCAGTACTTGATGGGCTTACCGTCACCTTGAGATGAA
The DNA here is from genome assembly GCA_964401185.1 of uncultured Gammaproteobacteria bacterium. Lineage (GTDB taxonomy): Bacteria > Patescibacteriota > Patescibacteriia > Magasanikbacterales > UBA922 > JAHFIC01. The sequence goes on from CAYNXQ010000014.1 coordinate 11,769, forward strand.
TATCTTTGATCCCAGAAAACGTCGGGAAGAAAAAACGGAGCGGTTGATCCGGATCGGATGATGTATCGCTTGATTTCTTTATCAGAAAATCTTTTGGTCCAACTTCGACCGCAACATTCTGCACTGGATTCGTGCTGGAAGCCGCAAGGTGGATGACCAGGTCTGCGCCACCGCCAGCCGCAACAGTATCGGGGGCAGTGAGCGTGATGGCAATAGGCGTGTCCGAAAATTGTGTCGAGAGCGTGGTCACTTTTTGAAATGCAGAATTGAAATTGGCTGGCGTGTAATTGAAAAATACCCGGAAAGACTGTGCCCCACCAGCCGCGCCAAACATGGTGCCAGTGAGATCAATCGCCCCGCTCTCGTCGGGCCCAACAGTGCCAAGCGACCACTCATCATGACTATCATTGTCTGCAGGAATACTGCTCGTGGAAAAGACAAAACCATCGGGATAGCGCACCTGAAGCGTCACATGATCCAGCGCAATACCTTGTGTATTGTGATATCGAATCCGATACCGCGCTTCCTGTCCAACCATCGGATGTTCATCGCCGGCTATAGCAAGTGTGATCCCATCTTCGGAAAACTTTTGCGATGGCTGAAGGACAAAAAAACCAATCCAAGCGACGCCTGCCAAAAAAATACATGAGAGGAAAAGCACAGTGACAGCGCGGAAGAGCGGGTGACGGGATTGTTTGTCAAGATGTTTCATATCAGGAACGCGACCACTCTGATCGCCATAAATATCGGCAAGTTGCTCATCAATATGCTTTTCACTCAAACGCCGCTTCGCCAACGCCGCTTCGCTTCGGAGACTGCCGGCACGGCGTGGCTTCTTCTTTCGTTCGCGACCATTCGATATATCCCGGCGGATAAATTGTGGAGAATCTGAAGGCACAAGAATATGGATACAAGGGAAAAATACTGTTCGTCAGTTCTTGGGGTGTTCCACGAGGATACCAAAAACGCGGTTGATATTCAAGTCCCCAGAAAACGTCGCCCCATTGGCTGCCAAAGAGAGATGATCGTCCGAACGCCACAGTGGAATCCAACCTTTGGGGAAAATAATCCGCGCAGTAAACTGGCTTTCCACACCAGACTGCTTCTCTGCCAAGAGTGTATACGAAGCATGCGGGGTACTATCTATACCAGTCAACCGAGTAGTCCAGTCGAGCGGCGGATTGTTCAAGGATATTTTGAATGGGAGTCGATAGCGAAAGTAAACTTCACTGGTTTCTCCGGGATTGGTAACGGTCCAATTGCCAAAGGCAGTTTTGCCAGATTCGCGGGTCACGTGGGTGCCAGTCTTGCTATCAATGGTTTCACTTTTTTCTATCTTGGCAATATCCGTATCAGCAGTGTACCAGGATTCCGGCACGTGGAATGCCGCCTCGGGTGGATACGAAAATCCACCAGCATCGAGGAGTGTCGCGCCCTCTGGCACATAGGCGCGCACATAGCTGATGTTTGGTACACCATAAAATTGTTCTCCAGCAGTGCCGGTATGTGTGCGCCGAATGATAACAGTATCAACAATTGTGCCATCGGCATTCACCACTGCCTCATGCTCAATCTCCTGTTTGATCTTGGCATCCGATTTCTGCCCCTGAAGATTGGCCTCGACCACATCGAGATAATCCTGGCCCGACTTGGTGGCGCTAAGCTCCCCTGTCCAACCATAGGTTGCAAAGGCTGATTCAATAGCTGGATCATTGAAATATACCTGGACGTCTTTTTGGTTGGCAGCATCATGGAGACCAGTTAGCAGTTGAAGTGCCTCGCCCGATTGAGCTTGACCAAAGAGTTGCACGATCTGCGACAGCAAGTCTGCCAAAATTGCCTTGGGCTTGTTGGTAGCCTTGCTGTTTTCGACAGTGGTTTCCAATTGCGAGAGCACCGTATCGCTATTTAGTACCAAAGAATACTGATCCGAATTGATTGGGCCAATAATTTTTAGCAGGCGCTCTAGAACCGTAGCATTGATTGCAATCACGCCATCCACGGTGGACCCGCGTGCTTTGTCATAAAACCATTCGATTTTTTGGGCAGCGGTCGGGAAATCCGGCGACCAGTTGGCGTCCTGAAATTCCCAGCGTCCATTCACCAGGGTGAGTGGTGCCGGCGGACGAAGATAGAC
>CAYNXQ010000015.1:0-12939 GCA_964401185.1 uncultured Gammaproteobacteria bacterium
TCTGGGTTGACGCCACGGCCGGCGGCAATGGCTCTGTCTATTCTTCGGGCACACTGAACTTCACTGGTCTCTCCACCATCGGCGGATTCAATTCCACTGCTTCTTCCACTGTTGGTAATGACTTGACTGTTGCCGGTAAATTGCAGGCATCCTCGACATTGCAGGTATCTGGTGCTTCCACATTCTACACAGGGCCTACTTTTTATGGCGCGCTCGCTTCGACCACCATTAATAATGGCGGTTTGAATATCAGTTACGGCGGCAACTCTTCAACGCTCACCGCATCATTCCTTGGTATTGGCGACTACACAGCCAACACGACCACGCTTACCAAGAGCGCACTCACGATTTCTTCTGGTCTGTTCGCTTCGACTACTGTCTCATCAACTGGCATCTCGATTATCGGTTTCGGGGCAAATGTTGGCATGGTTTCTTCTACGTATCTGACACAAAATTATTTTATTCTGGGCATAGGCACCTCTACGAATCGAGCAACAGTTGATGGTACCAGTGGCGGCGGCGGTACATTCTCGGTGATGCAAAATGGAACAGTTTCTGCCTCTGGTACTTTGGGGGTATTCGGTCTGTCGTCATTCAACGGTGGTTTTGTTTCTGCCTCATCATCCATCAATAGCGGCGGCCTCAACATCAGTTACGGCGGCAACTCGACCACTTTGAACGCCAACTACCTGGCATTTGGCAATTACTCTAGCAATTCAACAACATTGAACGCGAGTAATCTTGTCATCGGCACCGGCAACTTTGCTTCCACTACCGTCAGCTCTACTGGCATCAATATCATTGGCATGGGCGCCAATGCAGGAATGACTTCATCCACCTTCCTTACCCAAAACTATTTCATGCTCGGTGTCGGGACATCCACATTTAAAGGTACAGCTGGCGGTCTCTCGGGTGGTGGTGGAGACTTCTATATTGATCAATCTGGAAATGTGTCCGCATCAGGAACATTGTATGTATTTTCTTCGTCGACATTCGGCAACGCACTTACGATCTCGGGTGCACTTCAAGCCTCATCAACATTCCAGGTCTCTGGTGCTTCCACATTCTACACAGGGCCTACTTTTTATGGCGCGCTGGCTTCGACCACCATTAATACTGGCGGACTGAACATCAGTTACGGCGGCAGTTCGACCACTCTGAACGCCAACTACTTGGCATTTGGCAACTATTCGAGCAACTCGACCACGCTGAATGCGAGTAAACTGGTCATTGGCACCGGCAACTTTGCTTCCACGACCGTATCTTCCACTGGCATCAATATCATTGGTATGGGCGCCAATGCCGGCATGACCTCCTCCACCTTCCTTACCCAGAATTATTTCATGCTCGGCGTCGGGACCTCCAGTTTTCAAGGCACTGTCGGCGGTCTCTCGGGTGGCGGCGGGGCCTTCTACATTGATCAGCTTGGCGATGTTTCAGCTTCGGGAACCCTTAAGGCCTATGGTATATCTACTCTTGCCAGTGGATTCGTTAGCAATGCCTCATCTTCGATCAGTGCTGGCGGTTTGAATATCAGTTATGGTGGCAATTCGACCACTTTGAACGCAAATTATTTAGCATTAGAGAATTACACCGCCAACACAACTACCCTCACAGCTAGTGGAGCCTTTGGCGGAAGTTTGACGATTGCTAGTGGTCTGTTCGCTTCTACAACCGTCTCCTCAACTGGTATTTCTATTATTGGTATCGGTGCAAACAATGGTATGACCACCTCTACCTACTTGGCTCACAATTACTTCATGCTTGGTGCTAGCACGTCAACCTTTCGAGGTAGTCCGGGTGGTTTGACTGGTGGTGGCGGTGTATTCTTTATCAATCAAGCGGGAAATGTTTCGGCATCAGGAACATTGTATGTATTTTCCTCGTCGACATTCGGCAACGCACTTACGGTCTCGGGTGCACTTCAAGCGTCTTCCACTTTCCAGGTATCTGGCGCCTCCACATTCTACACAGGACCTACTTTTTATGGCGCGCTGGCTTCGACCACCATTAATACTGGCGGACTGAACATCAGTTATGGGGGCAACTCGACCACGCTCACTGCGAACTTCTTATCTTTTGGTTCTACGCCGTCACTCAACAATACGACGACTCTGACCAATACCAGTTTGAAGATTAACAGCGGGCTCTTCGCTTCTACAACCGTCTCCTCAACTGGTATTTCTATCATTGGTATGGGTGCCAATGCCGGCATGGTCTCTTCTACCTATCTGACGCAAAATTATCTGATTATGGGTGTCGGCACATCAAGCTATAAGGCAAGCATCGATGGCACAAGCGGCGGCGGCGGAACATTCTCGGTGATGCAAAATGGAACAGTATCAGCCTCTGGGACATTGACCATTTTTGGAAATCCAGGCGGCGCGGGCGGAAAAATTTCTGGAGGTTTGATTGTGAGCTCAACGAGCGCTACTACGACTTTTACCTCCCTTGCTTCTGGTGCGGGTGCAGGTGCATTTGTATTTGATACTCGATCCAAACTCCCATTCAATAATAGTGGTACGAGTTCAACTGTACTGCTGTCGGTGAGAAATGCAAACACACGTGTTTTTTCCATCCATACTGATGGTGCCGTGAGTGCTTCGGGTAGCTTCAATGCCAACGTAAGTGCTACCGGTAACGGAAATATTGGAGACGTGGCCGAATATGTGGATGTTGTTTCAAGCACCGATGTAGAGGCAGGTGACGTGGTCGTGGTGGATCCCGGCGATCTCAATCAGTACCGGCCATCGCATACTGCCTACGCGACCAATGTTGCCGGTGTGATTTCGGATACAGGTGCGTTCACGATTGGTTCAAGCGAAGGACATCGCGCGGCGCTCGGTATTGCTGGACTGGTTCGCACCAAGGTAAGCGATGAGAATGGCCCGATTGCTACAGGTGATTATTTGGTGTCGGCTTCACGCCCAGGCTATGCCATGAAATACAATCCTGCTGATAACAAGACTGCATCGGTCGTTGGTATGGCGCTCGAACCACTCGTTGGTTCGGAGGGAAAGATTATTGTACTCCTCAACCACGGCCTTACCTTTGCGCATGCGCCAGAGAACACGATTGTCACTGCCGATCTCATCAAGCCAAGTTCAGCTGGCCAATTGGCAATTGGACTTTCGGCAACCGGGACCGTGACGATCGGCGTAGCGCCAGAGGGCGCAACGTCGTCGGCCGATGTTATCCCCGGCATCACCTTTGACTCCTCGGGCAACGCGTCTTTTGCTGGCCAGATTACAGCGGGAAAAATTACGGCCAAGCAGATCGACGGACTGGAGATTATCACCAACAAAATTACTTCGTTGTCCACAGAAGTTTCAGATACTGCTTCGACCACTGCACTTGCGCTGGATGAAAGGCTGAATCAAGTGCTGGCATCGCTCCATACCACGGATGCGCTTATTGTGACCAATACACTGGCGGTCGAGGGCTCCCTCACCGTCAATGGGACTTCTACATTTCAACATGCAGTAGACTTTGTTGGCTCGGTCAATTTCCATGATGTGGTCCGATTGACGAGCGGAGTTACCCTTGGCGGACCGCTGACTATTGTCACAACTTCGGATACGCCAGTGGCATTCTTCGATGCGCTGGGCAATGCCACATTCTCGGGCATCGTGAGTACGACCGAACTGTTTGCAGGACGGATCAATAGTCCAGAATTGACGGCAATCAGCAGCACGCTCGATGTTCTTGCGTCCAGCACCAATGCGCTTGCCGCACGTCTTGATGCTGTCAATGCGCGATTGGCGCTCTCGGTCAGCAGTTCTTTGGATGCATTATCGCTCGATGGCATGACCATCTTCAAAGGAGGAATAAAAGTAGACAGTATTGGCGTTGCTGGTGACGAAATGAATATTATTGCTGATAGTATTTTCATCGGCCGGCCATACTTTACTGCTGACTCGGGCGGATTTGTGGTGATGGCTTCTGGTACGCGATTCGCCGACGTGACTTTTGATCGCGAATATCTGGAACAGCCAGTGGTCAATGCTTCGATTGCGCTCGACCTCACCTCCTCGACGGAACAGATTTCTTCCTCCACGGATTCGTCGGCGTGGAGTAACCCAGAAGAGCAGCTGATTTTTGGCAATAACGTTCAATACTTGATCACGAGAAAGAGTACCAAAGGGTTCACCATTCTCTTGAGCAAGACTGCGCCAACGGATATCCGTTTTAGCTGGATTGCTCTGGCAGTCAAAAATCCTCGGATCGTTACGTCAATCATTATACCAACGCAGATGCCATCACCAGACGCACTCGTGACGCCGCCACCTTCACCTCTGCCATCTCCAACGGACGCAACGTCGACATCGTCGTCTCCAGAAATTGTTCCATCAGAAATACCAACGACTGATTCGAGTACTCCCGTTGTTGATGCTCAATCCGCGCCCACTGTAGCAACCACCACTTTGGCTTCCACCTCGACTGAAACTGCGCCGCCAGTACCACCACCGCCAGAAACAACAAGCGGTACAGTATTGACAGCCAACTAAAATTTTGACAAAAGATATAAAAAACAGTTATTCTATAGAAAGAGTATTTTCTCCATAAATTATTTATTTTACTTTTTAGTGCATCATTTGTATGGAAAAAATTATGGCAAAAATGCCTCCGGTAGGTCCCAAGGGGAATCGGTATGTGCTTCCAACGGTCTGTCTTCTCTTGGTCGCAGTCTCGATTGGGGTGGCAGTGTATTACTATCGCCAAGTGGTCGCACTACGACAAAATCCACAGCAGACCGCCCAGGATGCCGTTGCCGAAGTGGTGGCCAAAGTCTCTCAAATCATGGTCTTGCCACAAGGTGAACAGCCGATTCTGGCCACAGTCGCCGATCCATCCAAGCTCAAGGACCAGCCATTCTTTGCCCAGGCCAAGATTGGTGACAAAGTGCTGCTCTATACCAATGCGCGCAAAGCAATTCTCTACGACCCTGTCGCCAACAAGATTGTCGAAGTCGCGCCGATCAACTTGGGCAATACGGGAGGGTCGGCCCAGTAATTTAGATAGTCGGCTGGGATTTTTCTCCGTCTACTCTCATGGTTTTTTCTCCCGGCACACCCAGGCTATGGTCCGTCGCCATTGGTTTGGCCGTCAACTTTTTTTTGTTCTCTCGGATTGGTTTCGCCTTGGCAACCGATTATTCCAGCGCCAGTTTTATTGTTCGTGATCCAGTTACCACTGTGGAAGGCGGACAATCAACTGCGCCGGACTTTCAATATTTCAGCAGTACTGGACAGACCGCTGTTGGAGAAAACAGCAGTGCCAGTTTTAGCGAGCAAACCGGATCCTCATTTACCTCGATAATAACGACTCAATCCTCTCCAGCGCCTGTGAATACTGGTGGTGGCGGAGGCACAGGATTACCCCCACCATCCACTCTCGGAACACAGATTATTTTTTCTGGACAGGCTCCCCCAGGAAGTTTGGTTGTTCTGCTCAAGGATGGCCAGGTGGCAACCACGACGATCGCTGGCCCAGATTCCCAATTCTCGATCATGTTACCAGGCTTGTCTCCTGGAACCTATAGCTTTTCTCTCTATAGCCAGGACAAACAAGGCAATCAATCATCAGTTTTGACTTTTCCCGTTTCTCTCGTTTTCGGATCGACGACCAATGTGAAGGGGCTTGTCATTCCTGCTCCCGCAATCACTCCGGCAAAAAAAATAATCGGAAAAGTTGATCTCAATGGCGATGGCAAAGTGAATTTGATTGATATTTCAATTTTGTTGTATTGGTATCATCGGCCGCTCACGGATGTGGCGAGGAAAATTGTTGATCTCAATGGCGATGGCAAAGTCAACCTGATTGATTTTAGCATTCTGATATTCTATTGGACGGGTTAACCGTTTGTCTATGCGCTCTGTACACTATTATCTTTTTTCTTTTCTTGCACTTAGCCTGCTGTTTTTTGCGTGCGCTCCAGTATATGCAGCGACGCTTTATTTTGGCACGAATGAAGCGCGTGTCGGAGTCGGGGACACCTTTGCGATTGGCGTATTTTTGAATACCGAGCGCGCCTCGATCAATGCGGTCGAGGGAACGGTTGTTTTGCCAACATCAACCGAACTGGTCGATATCCAAAGGGGAAATTCAGTGGTAAATCTTTGGGTGGATGCGCCGAGTATCGCAGGAGCCAAGGTTCATTTTTCTGGACTCATGCTCGGAGGGTATACCGGAAATCAAGCCTATCTCTTTTCTCTGGTCGTGCGAGCGACCCAGACGGGAACGTTGCCGGTGACAGTGGTTGGTGGCAGCGCGCTTTTAAACGATGGGAAGGGGACATCCGCGCCATTTCATGTGGCAGCCCTATCTCTCCCGGTTGATGCGCAAAAAACTGGTGTTCAGACAGTATCCCCCTATGACAAAAATATGCCGGAATCCTTTGTGCCAGAGATTGGCCGCAACGAGACGCTGTTTGGCGGTCAGTATTTTCTGGTATTTGACACGCAAGATAAAATTTCTGGCGTGGATCATTACGAAGTGGTGGAAACGCCCCACGAGGGAATCCCAGAGAGTGGATGGATTAGGGCGGAGAGTCCGTACCTCTTGAGCGATCAAGGACTGCACAGCTTTATTTATGTCAAAGCGATTGATCGCGCCGGCAACCAGCGGATAAGCGAAGTGCTGCCCCAGTACCCGATATTAAGAGCGGAGTGGTATGAGACCGTCTGGTTTTGGATCGTGCTTTTGCTCTTGGCAATCGGGGTATACTCTTGGCGGAAGAAGCGATAAGAAAAATATTTTCGATTATTTTTTTGCTTTGGCATCGGCATCTACCAGATCAAAGACCATCTTGGAAATGTCAGCAATGATTCGGGCTGGCTCGTGATAATTTGCATAGGTGCTCCGCGACATCACGCACAGGATATAGGGGCGATTGGGATAGTAGATAATGCCGCAGTCATGCAGCTGTTTTTGATTTTGGCCAGTAATTTCTCGTTCGCCAAATTTGTGGGCGACGCGAATGCTCTGGGGAAGAAAGGCGACCAGGCCTTCTTTGAAATCTGTTTGCGTAAGGAGCGTGAGCGCTTGTTCCGACAGATCGCGATTGATGTAGGTGGCATTGAAAAGAATGCGAAAGAAAGAGGCGTATGTCCGAACGCTAAGCGTATATTGATTGTTCATCGGGGAAGAAATGCCAAGATCGGAATAACTGCTTTGGATTTTATCGGAGCTAATAGTGTTGGTCAAAAGAACTGTGGAATCATTATCAGAAAAGGTAATCATCCGGCGAATCAAATCGGAAATAGTATAGACCGTGCCCGGTACAATAAACTCTCGTGGTTTAAAAAATTGCTCCACATCACTTCGTCCGCCTTCATAAAGCATCGTACGACTCAAGAAATCCGGGTGGAGCTCGGTCTCTTTGAATAGGCTGATCATGAACGGAACTTTGAGCAGGCTCCCAGGTATGAATTCCAGATCAGAATTGATGCTAAACCAAGGGCCATTGTTCAGATCGCGAAAATAGACAGCGATTTCGTCGGGTTTGCCATCATCATTTTGTTTTTGAATGTAGGTTTTTACCGCACTCTTGGCAGTGGTGATCCATTTGTTCGACACGTTGTCAATGTCGCCGCACTCGAGAAGCGGATTGGTCAAGGTGTAGGTGGTGTGCGGCGTAGTACTCACACCGTTGCTGGCTGCGGTATCCGCAATGGGCGTTGGAGCATTGGTCAATTCATCCTGGCGTTCCACGTGACGGCCAAGGAAAAAGCCAAAAGCCGAAAAAAGAACGATACTGAAAAGAAAAAAAATAATGACGTGTGTTTTGAATCGCGAGATAATCCATTCGATTCGATCATGCATACCACAAAATTTCTAATTCATGCGCCTCTAGCATAACAGATGAGTACAAAACCGGCAAAATGCTTACGACTTCGCCCATGCTTTTTTCAGCTCGAGAAAACGATCGTCGAGGATGGCAGCACGCATGTCACGCATGAGCGACAAGAAGAAATGAAGATTGTGAATTGTTGCCAGCCGATAGGCTAAAAGTTCCTGGGTATTGAAGAGGTGATGGAGGTAGCGTCGTGAGTATCCCTGACAGGTGGGGCATGTGCAGGCAGGGTCAATTGGCCCCGGATCTTCGCGAAACTGCGCATTGGTAATATTGAGACGAAATTTTTTCTCCCGCTGTGGGCGGGACCCCGCGGACTGGCGGTGGTTCGCATCGCGGATAAACAGGGTGCCGGTGCGGGCCATGCGAGTGGGGGCAACACAATCAAACATATCCACGCCGCGTTCGACTACTTCAAAAAGATCCATAGGTGAAAATCCCAGACCCATGGCATAGTGCGGCTTGTCCTCGGGGAGATGCGGCATCACCCAATCGAGAATGTCCTTGGTCGCTTCCATATTGTAGCCTACGGATTCGCCACCAATAGCGATGCCATCGAAATTCAGCGCGGCAATCGCTTTGGCGGATTCTTCGCGGAGTGGCTTGCGGTTGCTGCCCTGGATAATGCCAAAAAGAAATTGACGATATGCAGGCGCATGTTTTTTGTTTTGGAACGCTTCTGCGCAGCGCGCTGCCCAGCGGTGAGTTCGCTCCATGGCTTCGCGCGTGTAGGATTCGCTCGCATTGTCGGGCGTGCACTCGTCGAAGGCCATGATAATGTCGGCGCCGATTTTTTGCTGGGTTTCTATGGCGCTCTCTGGGGTAAAACGATGCGTGCTGCCATCAATATGCGAACGAAAAGTTACCCCGTCTTCGTCAATATCCACCAACTTGCCGCCGTCTACCGGATCGCCTTTTTCGTTGGTTTCCTGTGAATTCTTTCGTTCTTTTTGCGCGCCCAGGCTAAACACCTGAAAGCCGCCGCTGTCGGTAAGGATTGGCCGATCCCAATTCATAAATTTGTGCAGTCCGCCCGCCCGGGCAATCAGATCTTCACCTGGGCGAAGATGGAGGTGGTAGGTATTGCCGAGGATAATTGGCGCATCGAGCGCATGAAGATCGGCGCTGTCGAGACTCTTCACCGTGGCTTGTGTGCCGACCGGCATAAAGACCGGCGTTGGAATATCTCCATGGTCGGTGTGGATCACGCCAGCGCGAGCGCGAGAGTTTTTTTCTTTGTGGATGAGATCGAAAAACATAGTACTGAATTCCAGAGAGTATAGCGCGAACTGGAAAAAAGATCAAGAATTCGCTATAATAAAAAAGATATGCCAAACAAGAAATCGCATCCAATTCAGGCTGGATATGTGCTCGGTGCAGTTGCAGCCGCGATTTGTTTTGGTATATTTGTGGTTGTCTGGCCCGAATTGCAGGCTGCGCGCGAACATTCAGACGTGCCCGCAGTGCCATATCAAGTGATAAAAAACGGTTTGCCAAAAACTCCTCCGCCAGTTCAAGAAACCCCTTCGGCGCCATCGGCCCCAACTCCTGCTCCCTCGCCAGCATTTCCTACCTCGTTCAATCTGGCTGTGCCATTTACCTCGCAAGCGCCGGAAAAAAATTGGGATGAACCATGGCAAGATGCCTGTGAGGAAGCGTCGGCACTGATGCTCGATGGCTATTACAAAAATTATTTGCTTCCCGTAGCCGTTGCAAAGGAAAAGATTTTGGCGCTTGTTTCGTGGGAAGAACAAAAAAATTGGGGCGTAAGTATTCCTGCTGCAGATATTGCTATCATGCTCCGTACCAAGTTTTTCTCAAACAAAACTGTTCGCGTGATCACAGACCCGACCATTCTCCAGATCAAAACATTGATTGCTCACGGCAATCCTGTGCTCATAGTAGCCGATGGCAAAGAGCTGCCCAATCCGCATTATCGCGCCGGCGGCCCGATCTATCACGCGCTTGTGATTCGCGGCTATACACCCACACAATTTATTACCAATGATCCTGGCACGCAATTTGGTGAAAATTTTCTCTACAATTATTCCGATCTGATGAACGCGATTCATGACTGGAATGATGGAGATGTACCCAATGGCAAGCACGTTGTGTTGGTGGTGGAATAATTCGGATCTCGACCCTTCCTTTTTTTCTTATCTTGGTTACAATACCGAAGCAGATTTATGATTGATCTCGATGGACTCAATGCCGAGCAGCAGCAGGTGGTACTCCATGGCGATGGGCCGTGTTTGGTGTTGGCGGGGGCGGGGAGTGGCAAGACGCGCACCGTGACCCATCGGGTAGCCTATCTGTTGTCGCAGGGGGTCAAGCCAGAAGAAATTCTTCTCGTTACATTTACCAACAAAGCGGCCAAAGAAATGATCGAACGGGTGAAAGCGCTCACCGGTGGAGAAATTCACTTGCCCTGGTCGGGAACATTTCATCATATTGCCTATCGGATTTTGCGTCGCTATGCGCCGATACTGGGCTACAAAAATAATTTTACAATCCTCGATAGCGAAGACAGCACCGACTTGCTCAAGCTTTGCCTCAAAGCCGAAGGGATTGATCGCAAAGAAAAAAGATTTCCATCGGCCAGTGTCCTTCATTCCCTCATTAGTTATACGCGCAATGCCGAAATCACACTGGAAGAAGCGCTGGATATGAAATATCCGCAGTGGTTGTCGGCGAGCGAAACGCTGTCAACAATTCGTGATGCGTACATGCAAAAGAAAAAAGAAGCCAATGCCATGGATTTTGACGATTTGCTGGTCAATCTCCAGCTCTTGCTCCTCAAATCAGAAACAGTGCGCAAGAAGTATGCCGAACAATTTCGTTATGTCATGGTCGATGAATATCAGGATACCAATACGATTCAGGCATCGATTATTGATCAATTTTCTTCCCATCACCACAATCTCCTGGTCGTGGGCGATGATGCGCAGAGCATTTATTCATTTCGGGCAGCCAATATCAAAAATATTTTGGATTTTGAAAAAAAATATCCCGTTGCGCACGTCTTTCGTTTGGAAACCAATTATCGTTCCACTCCAGAAATTGTGACGGTTGCCAATGAGGTAATCGACAACAATATTCATCAGTACAAAAAAGAATCGCGCAGTCTGCAGGCAACATTCACCAAGCCCGAATTGCATGTGTTCGCAGATCAAGGCGAGGAAGCATCATTTGTGGCAGGTCGAATATTGGAATTGCGCGATGAAGGCGTACGGCTTGACCAGATGGCGGTGCTCTTTCGCGCGGCATTTCATTCGCAAGCGCTAGAATTGGAATTGACCAAGCGGGATATCCCGTATGAGTATCGTGGTGGCGTGCGATTTTTCGAGCGCGCGCATATCAAAGATGTGTTGGCGTATTTGCGGATCATCAGCAATCGCGAAGATGCCGTGGCCTGGAGTCGAGTGCTCAATATGCAAATGGGCATTGGTCCCGGGAGCGCAGAAAAAATTTTTCAAGTGGTACGTACTGGCGATGAGCACGCCTTTTCATCGGTTGGTTCGGTACTTTCTACTCGAGGGCAAGTGGGTTGGAATGATTTTTTGCAGATTTGGTCTGTGCTCACCCAGCTCGAAGATCAGCATCCGGCGGATTTGATTCGTGCCGTACTCGAATCCAAGTATCGAGAATATCTGGACGCAGAATTTTCGGATGCGCGCGAGCGTGCCCAGGATATCGAACAATTGGCGCTGTTTGCCGAGCGGTATGCGCGCGACCATGCGGACAAGCGCGGGGAATCATTGACTCGATTTTTGGCCGAATCCAGTTTGCAGGAAAGTTTTTCGCAATCAAGCATTCGCGCCACTGATCGAAGAAATATTGATGATGAAGAAAAAGTCGTGCTCTCCACTGTGCATCAGGCCAAGGGACTTGAATGGGAAGCGGTGTTTGTCATCAATTTGGCCGCTGGACAATTTCCCAATGATCGCGCCATTCGCGATGCGGCCGGGATCGAGGAAGAGCGGAGGCTTTTTTATGTCGCGATTACGCGCGCCAAAAAACAATTGTATTTTTCCTATCCGCTGGTTGGTGCATTTGACAGCACGCTCTCGGGCCCCAGTATGTTTCTCGAAGAAATTCCGCGCGACGCCATAGATGAGCACTCGCTCTTGGGAGAGACGGTATTTACTGATCCTAGCGACACCGGCGATGGTATTACCTATGTGCGGGAAGATGAGCCATTTGCCTCGCGTCCTCGGCCAACCAGTTTTCTGAAGAGTATTGACGAGCTCTAAAGGGTCTTGACAAAACCCCTATTTTGTGCTATACTGTATCGTTAGTTCTTTTAACCCATCCTGGTCTTCTTTTGCCTTATTTTAGCCTAAATAAGTCGTAAGAAGGCTGGGAATCTACCCAACTTTCCTTTCGGCCACTTCGGTCGGAAGTCTTCCCCACTTTGGGGAGAAAGGGTTCAGTCATGAACCGCAAAGCATCGTTCAACGCCCTGGTCGCTCTCTTGACCGCTCTGTCGGATGAGGAGCAGCTCGTTCTGGTGGACAACCCGAACTCCCTCAAGGAGCCCACCGGGGAACTCCTCCAGAAGTCGATCGAGAACACGTTCGTGCTCCCGATGGACGACCGCGACGTCCCCGAGAAGCTCCAAGCGACCTGCGCCCTTTGGCGCAAGCTCGCGGCCGAGCTCGGCTACACCGGACCGGTGTACTGGGCAGTGAAGGCCGGATACACCCTCAAGCAGCACGCTGCCAAAAGCGGCCACTGCTACGAGGGGTTCCGGTACCTCCAGGATTGGAATTTCGAGGACAAGCCCACGGAAAACTGCGGAGTGTTCTTCATTCCGCGGATCGTTCCAGGGAGCACCTCGAAGAACGCCGGCGAGCAACGCCAAGTCCTCACGGACCTGCGCCGTCGTCTGGACCTTCCAGAGCACCATTTGAACGGATTCGGATCGGTCGCGCTCGTCGCGGCTCTCATTCTGGCGCACTTCAAGCGCACGGGTGAGCGCACTCCGCTCAACTACGATTACGTCCGAACGGACTCCCGCGACTCGGACGACGGCTTGCTCTTTCTGGGCGGCTTCGGCGACTGCGGGCTCGACTGCTGCACCT
>CAYNXQ010000016.1:0-12448 GCA_964401185.1 uncultured Gammaproteobacteria bacterium
GGGGTGGAGTTCTTGTTTGTCACGCTTGCTTTGATTGCCAAATTCAAATTCAAAACCGTGAAAATGGCCAATATCTGGGGTAAGATCAAGATGATTCTGCAGGTGTTGGCGGTTTTTCTCACGCTCGCGGGGCTTATGCTCAATTATCAATATTTGTTTACCGTCGGAGCCTGGCTGTTTGGTCTGGCGATTGGGTTTGCCGTGGTCAGTCTCTTTGCGCATGGCATATGATCACATCTGCGAAATTGAGTGGTCGCTGGCTTGGGTGGTGGATGAATGGCCTTCTGGCCATGATTTTTTTTAGTCTCTTCACTTCAATTTTTGTTGTTTGGTATCATCTTACCTTGGCGATTACAGTTGGTTGTCTGGTATCTGCGCTTGGCGGCAGCGTCTGGTTTTTTCAGAAATATCCAATAGAATTTTTTCAGGCCAATAGTGATTCGGAAAAAAGAAAAACTCCTTGGTACTTTTGGCTGGGACTTGGTTCGCTTGTGATGTTGAACGTAGCTAGTATTGTTATAATGATTCAGCATCAAAATAAGGGCTCGCTTCTCTCGCCCTGGCAAACTTTGCCGAGCACGATCCTTATCTTTTCATTTTTTGCACTGATCATCCTGGGGCTTTTGATTGCCTATTTCCCAAGCAAGCGGAATTTTCTACTGATCCTGATGATGCTGCAGACGCTCACCCAGCATCTCTATCTGCCGCTCTCTCACATCAATCCCTGGGGAGGGGATGTCTGGCGGCATATCGCGGTCGAAGCGCAACTCGAGAGCGGGCAATTTTATCTGCCAGTGCTTTTTGGCCCAGAGGTGAAATTTCATTCGGTCGCTCTTGGTGCAATCCACCTCAATGTGCCCGAGGCGTTCCTGATTCCCAACAAATATGCCTATGGCCAGCTCTGGGGATTGTCGGTAGCTTTGGCAGAACTTATGCATCTGGATCTCGCGCTCGTCAATCGGTTTCTCGTGCCCGTGCTCTGGTCGCTGGCGACGCCGATCCTACTGTTTCTGCTGGGTACCCAGCTTTTTCGCAAAGAAAAAATCGGTCTTTGGCTAGCATACATCCTGCTTTTGCCATTTTCCTGGCAGGCGATTGGCGCCCTGACGTTGCCAGTATCTTTGGGCCTCATTACATTTCTCCTATTTCTCACGCTTTGGTTTTCGGGAGAAAGAAACAGGCGATGGGCCTATGCGCTGGCAAGCCTGATGCTCTTTGGGTACACCCTTTATTTTCTGCTGGCCTGGCTGGTGATCGGGATTTCTATTATGAACACAAAATCTACTCGGTGGTCAAAAGCGCTTCTGGCGATTGGTTGCGTTGGATTTTTCCCAGTGTTTGAACTTGTCGCCCGAGTAAGCACCTGGCCACAAGCATTTCACCCGCTATCTATTTTCAAACAAATCGTGGTGGAGTGGAGTGGCTGGCATCTGGTGTCGCTTCTCCCGTGGGATACTGCCAGTGGCAACATTCTGTTCAATCAAATTCCAAACTACGCCTTTGTGTCCAATTTGTTTTTGACTTGGCGATGGTGGATTATTCCGGCGCTTGGGCTGGTCTATGGATTGACTGCCCTTGGTTTATTTCGGGGAGAGAAAAATCACCTGTGGTCGACAGCACGATATCTGTTTATTTCTGTTTTTGGCGGGTATCTGATCAATTGGTACGTCCTGGCAGGGGATCGACTATTTGTTCGTCGGCTGGACGCCACCCTGGCATGTTTGATTCTTCTGTTTGCTCTGGCTGGAGTCAATTATTTGCATTCAATTTGGCAGAAACAGCGTACTTCTGTATTTCAATTCGCATTAGTATTATTGGCTGTCGTTGTGTTCTCTTGGTGCGCGACTGCGGCTTTTGCCTCTGGCCCAGATATTCGAGCAGTCAGTCAGGCAGAGTATACTGCGGCCGAGAGTGCCTGGCAGAAAGTAGATCATAATCAATCGCATTATTGTGTATTGGCCGACACCTGGACACTGCTCCCACTCGAGGCGATTTCAGCAGGCAAGATTGTTGGCGGAGGATTCCCGATCGATGCCGAGTTTTCCCAGCCCGAGAGAGTTGTGCTTTTTGCCGCAATGCAGGCACATCCATCGGATCAGATTCTCCGTGAAGCACAGAAGTTGACCGGCGCATCTTCTTGCCTTTTTATCCCTTGAAAAGAAAGCCAAAATACGGTACGCTATCTTTATTCACTCTTCTTTCATTATGGACTGTATTTTTTGCAAGATTGCCCAAAAAGAAGTACCCAACTATACCGTGTACGAAGATGCGCACGTGCTCGCTTTTCTTGATATTCATCCCCATAGCAAGGGGCATACCGTGGTCATCCCAAAAGCCCATGTAGAGACCATCGCCGAACTTTCCGAAACACAGGCCGGGGCGCTTCTGGTCGCGACGCAAAAGGCCATGGCGAAACTCACCACGATCCTCCGGCCAGATGGTTTCAATACTGGCTGGAATCAGGGGCGAGCTGGGGGACAGGTGATTCCGCATCTGCACATTCATATCTTCCCGCGCTGGAGTGGTGATGGCGGTGGGAGCATGCATTCGATTATCAAAAATCCAGGAGACATGTCGGTGGCCGAACTTGCCAAACTGTTATGAACATTCTCGTTACCGGCGGCGCTGGTTTCATGGGTTCCAATTTTGTTCGATTTCTTCTCACACATCATCCCGAAGATTCGGTGGTGGTTTTTGACAAGCTTACCTACGCCGGCAATCAAGAAAATCTGCGCGACCTTGAATCCAATCATCATTTTTCTTTTGTCTCGGGCGATATCTGCGATGGCCCAGCCTTGGCCGAAGTCGTGCAGAAGTTTTCTATTGATGCGATTGTCAATTACGCAGCCGAGACGCACGTGGATCGCTCGATTACCGATCCCGAACAATTTTTGCGCACCGACATTTTTGGCATGTTCCATCTCCTCGAGACGGTGAAGAAATTTCCGATCAAAACATTTGTCCAGATCTCTACCGACGAAGTCTTTGGCAGTATTGCCGAGGGCGCATTTACCGAGACGTCAGCTTTTGCCCCAAATAGTCCATACTCGGCAGCCAAGGCAGGAGGGGATTTGCTCGCCCGCGCCTATCACACGACGTATGGCACCCCGGTCATTGTTACGCACAGTTGCAATGTCTATGGCCCGTATCAATATCCAGAAAAGGTGATCCCATTGTTTGTAACCAATCTGATGGAAGGGAAAAAGGTGCCTCTGTATGGTGATGGACAGAATGTGCGCGAATGGATTCATGTGTCGGACCACTGCCGAGCAATCGACATGGTACTGCGCAAGGCCCAGGCTGGATCGGTCTACAATATTGGCACAGGGGAAGAGATAAAAAATGTGGATCTGACGCGCATGATCTTGAAAGAATTTGGCAAAGGCGACGAGATGATCGAGCGCGTGCCCGATCGACTGGGGCATGATCGGCGCTATGCGATTGATGCGACAAACATACAAAAAGACTTGGGCTGGAAACCCACAATCTCGTTTGCCGAGGGCTTGAAAGAAACCGTGGAATGGTATCAGAAGAATGAATCGTGGTGGAAGAAATTGAAGACTGTCTAATCTATGAAGATTCTCATTATCGGCAAGGGATTTATTGGTCATCGATGCGCTGACGCCTGGACAGATGCTGTGGTTTGTGACGAAAAGATTTTTACCATTGACGATGCCCGGCGCGTGCTCGAGAAATTTTCTCCCGATGTCATCTTGAACGCGGCTGGTGTGCGGGGCAAGCCCAATGTGGACTGGTGCGAGAGTCACCAGCAAGAAACAATTCAGGGCAATACGATTCTTCCGATTGTCCTGGCCCAGGCAGCGGCTGAAAAAAATATCTATCTCCTCCACGTCGGATCCGGTTGTATTTTCTATGGTCAGTCTCCCGAGTCCGAGGGTTGGCGCGAAGATGATTTTGGCAACCCCAGCGCGGTGTATTCGCGCGCCAAATATGCAGCCGATCTGGCCCTCTCGACACTCCCGAATGTCGGGATTGCTCGCATCCGCATGCCGATAGACCACACGCCAAGCCCAGACAATCTGATCGACAAATTGGCCAGCTTCAAAAAGGTGATTGATGTGGAGAACAGCGTGACGATAGTCGATGATATGGTAGATGTCTTTTATGAGCTTCTCTCGCAAAAAGCCAGCGGAATTTTTCATGTGACCAATCCGGGGACGCTCAAACATCGGGAGATCATTCGTCTGTACCAAGAATGGGTTGACCCAAGCCACACCAATGAATGGATTGCCAATGATGAATTGGTGAAAAGTGGCCTGGCGGTGAAAGGCCGGTCCAACAATATCTTGCAATCCACGCATCTGGAGCAACTCGGCATTATGATGCGGCCGGTGGATGTGGCGATTCTCGACACCATGCGCAAGTATGCCGAGAAGAAGCGTCAAGCTCAAGCGTAGGGTTGTTTTTCTACTCACAATTTGCTAGCATAACCTGTAGGAGGTCTTCATGGGTTGGTATATTGAAGATGGGAAAGAATATCGGGATAAGATTCAACCGTTGCAAGAAGCAAACGCTTTTGCCGGCACAGCCGCAGCCTGGGTCGGATGTGTTTTTGTCCCCTTCTGTCTAGAGGGGAACCTGAATTCAATCCGAGCTAAAATTTTGATGGCCTACGCGCTGGTTGTCTTTTACAGCCTGTACCTCGTATTTTTTCCACTCGGTTTTGTCATTATGCCACCCTATCGTTTGGCAAAGGACTATTGGGATCGCTGGCGCTCTCGTGCGTTGAAAAGGTAAAAAGATTACGGCCATCTTCTTGGGTGGCCTTTCTATATCTTATGGGTATTTCCGTGGTTACTATAACTCACAATGCTGTTTTGACCATTGAACGGCAGCTTCGGTCTGTGCAGGAGCATGCGGGTGGGATTGATTTCGAACAAATCGTCGTGGATAACGCCTCGACCGATGGGACCGTTGCATTGATTCGTCAGAAGTTTCCCAGCGTTACAGTGATAGAAAATAAAAAGAACATTGGCTTTGGCCGCGCCAATAATCAAGGTGTGGCCGTAGCCTCTGGGGAATTTTTTCTCTTTCTCAATCCCGACATGCAGTGGAAAGAAGGAAGTCTCGAGTCCATGGTCGCCTGGATGCGGAATCATCCCAAAGTCGGAATTGCCAGCGGCAGGTTGGTGGACGAGCGTGGCATGTTCAATCGCGCCGCTGCGCCGCGACGGTTTCCCACACTTTTTGAAATGCTTATCCTCTTGTTCAAGTTGCCGCATGTTTTCCCAGGATTGCTCAATCGCTATCTGATGAAAGATTTTGACCCTCAGAAAGAACAAGCAGTGGACTCGGTCCGCGGATCTTTTCTTTTTATGCGCCGTGAACTGGTGCAGCGGCTGGGCTGGGCGTTTGATCCGCGCTATTTTATCTGGTTCGAAGATGTGGATAGTTGTCGCGAAGCTCATCGTTTGGGATTTACTGTCGTGTATACACCGATTATCTCGTGTATCGACCTGGTCGGGCAGACATTCAAGAAACAAAATTGGCTGTGGAAACAAGGGCAATTTTGGAAAAGCACGGCGCAATATTTTTGGAAGTGGGGAGTATGAAATTGTCTATTCATCTCGTCACCTGGAATGGGGCAAAATATATTTCACCACTTTTTGATTCAATAAAAAAAAGTCAATTGTTAGATGTCAATTGTCAAATGTTTATTTTGGATAATGGTTCGAGTGACAATACGGTTGAGTTGATCAAAAAAGAACTGGTCAATTTTTCTCCCTCATGTCGTTTTATTGAACTGAAAGAAAATACTGGCTTTGCCAATGGACACAATCGATTGTGGAAAGAAAGTGCCGCTGACTATATCCTCCTTATAAATCAGGATTTAGTTTTTGAATCTGATGCGATTCAAAAAATGGTCGATTGGATGGATGTTCACCCCGAGGCCGCAGCTGTTGCGCCACGCTTGATGCAGTTTTCGCTGTCAGATGTCAATTGTCAAATGTCAAATGTTATTGATTCACTCGGTCTGCGTGTGTTTCGCAGTCGACGGGTGGTTGACGATGGGCAAGGGGAGATGTGGAATGATCAAACTGGGGCGCGGGAAGTGTTTGGCGTATCTGGCGCTTGTGCGCTCTTTCGTCGTGGCGCGCTTTTGTCAGTACGTGATTCGGACGGTAATTTGTTTGATCCAGACTTTGGGTCATACAAAGAAGATGTGGATCTGGCATGCCGCATGCGCATCGCGGGACTGCGTTCATTTGTATTGCTGGATGCTGTGGCGTATCACGATCGCACAGCGTCGGGGGCAAAGAAAAGAACCATGATCCCGCTCCGCACCAGAATGCAGAGCTATCGCAATCATCTAATGATGCTTTTCAAAAATGAATATGGACGCAATTTCCTGCTTGATTTTCCCTGGATTCTGTGGTATGAAGGAAGCAAGTTTTTCTATGCATTGTTCTTCGATCGGGCAGTCCTGGCTGGGCTTCGCGACCTCTGGAGCGCTCGGCATGCACTGGTCAAAAAAAGGCTCGAGATAAAACAGCAGCGTCGGGTCGATGCGGCCACCGTCCGCCACTTCTTTGTATGAATGATCTTACCATTGTATGCGTCAATTATCACATGCGCGAAGCGCTCCTCCAAGCGTTGGCTTCGGTATTTCTGGATCTCAAGGATTGTCCCTATCGCGTGGGGGTTGTGGTGGTGGATAATTCAAGCAATGCCGATGGGGTCAAGGAACTTTTGGCTCGAGACTATCCTGCCGTGAAGTACCTGTCGCCCGGCAATGTTGGTTTTGGCGCTGGCAATACGCTGGGGTTTACCGAAGCTCCTGCTCGCTATTATTTC
Source organism: uncultured Gammaproteobacteria bacterium (assembly GCA_964401185.1). Lineage (GTDB taxonomy): Bacteria > Patescibacteriota > Patescibacteriia > Magasanikbacterales > UBA922 > JAHFIC01. The sequence goes on from CAYNXQ010000016.1 coordinate 6,817, forward strand.
GCGCTCAATTGCGATACCACGATTCCTACCGATACGCAGACGATCGCACGATTGATTCGTTTTATGGATCGCGAGCCTCGGGTGGGGGCGGTGGGGCCAAAATTGCTCTATCCTGATGGAACGATTCAGCCATCATGTTACCGATTTGACCTGCCGTCGATGCTGATCAAACCACTCCGGCATTTGGGGTGGGGCAGAAATTTGAAACGGGTAAAGCAGGCGACTACACAACTGCTGATGGAAGATTTTGATCATGCCCATACGCGGCCAGTCGATTGGGTACTCGGAGCTGCGCTTCTGGTGCGCCACGAAGCGATCGAACAGGCTGGCTGGTTTGACGATCAGTACTTTTTGTATCTGGAAGATGCTGATTGGTGCCGCACGCTGTGGGCACATGGCTGGCCGGTGTACTACCTCCACGATGTTGAGATTGTTCATCGGCATGCGCGCGAGTCGGCCAAGATCCCAGGGCTGTTTCAGGCGCTCCTCAAAAATCCATTGGCCAGATTTCATGCCAAGAGCTGGGTCTACTTCTTGTGGAAGTGGCGAAAGCATTTTTCTACCTATGGGGACCGTTCTTCCTAAAGTTGCCATTGTCTATCTTTCGTATCATTCGGATCCGCATCTGCCGGATGCTGTTTTGGCCTGGAAAAATCTCACCTATCCGCGCGATCGCGTCACCTGTGTGATTGTGGACAATCCGCATCCGACGTATGGGCCATCAGTCCGGGCAATCGAAGAACTGGTCTTGCCCCTATCAGGCCGCGAAATTCCCGAGGTCGTGGTCTTGCCGCAGACCAACAATTTGGGATTTGCTGGCGGCAACAATGTCGGGATTCGCTGGGCGATGGAGCATGGGTACGATTACATCTTTCTCCACAATGACGATGGGTACATGTCGGCTCACTGTCTAGAGCCACTCGTGGGCGCATGCGAAAGAGATGAAAAGATTGCACTGTGTCAGGCGCTGATTGTGCTGTCTCCAGATACCGATCGCATCAATAGCTCGGGCAATTGTTACCAATATCTGGGGTTTGGATTTTGCGGAGATTATCGCAAACTCGTAAGTGAACTTCATGATGCTCCGGTCAAGGATATTTCCTATGCCAGCGGCGCAGGCCTTTTGATTCGAGCTACAACTGTGTCCACGATCGGCATGCTTGATGAAGATTTATTTCTGTATCACGAAGATTTGGAATACAGCTTTCGCGCGCGACTGCGAGGCTATCGCGTGGTCACTGTTCGCGATGCGATTTTTTATCACAAATATCAATTTGGCCGGAGTGTGGAAAAATTTTATTGGATGGAGCGCAATCGATTCGCTGTCCTTCTGCTGTATTTCCGCTGGGCCACACTTGTCCTGCTTTTGCCAATGCTCATTGTCCTTGAATTAGGTTTGATCGCTTTTGCGTTGCGCAATGGCAGTTTCAAAACACGCCTGGCAGTCTACCGGTATTGGTGGAGTCGCGAGCATATTGCACTGTGGCTTGCAAAACGCCGGCAGATTCAAGCGACCCGGACGATATCCGATCGAATACTCCTGGTCAACGCCAGCCCCACGATTGAATTTCAGGAAGCAGCGGTGACCAGTCCGATCCTCACCTATATTGGCAATCCGGTGATGCGCGTGTATTATTGGCTGATTGTACGCGGACTGATTTGGTGGTAAATATACCTTATATGCATGTACGCAAAGCGATTTTGACAGGTGGCGGGCGAGCGACACGGCTCTATCCCATTACGACCACCATCAACAAACATCTTCTGCCTCTGGCCAACAAGCCCATGATTGTTCATGCGATCGAAAAGGTTGTGGCCGCAGGAATTACCGAAATTTTTATCAATACCAATCCGGGAGACAAAAGTCTGGCCGAGGCCGTGGGTGACGGGGGTCATTGGGGAGTCACGATCACACTTTTCGAACAGACGGGCGGACCGCAGGGGATCGCCCATGTGGTGAATGAAGCGCGACATTTTATTGGCGATGATCCGTTTCTGTTTTATCTTTCCGATAATATTTTTTTGGGCGATCTGAATCCCTTTATTCGAACTTTTGAATCAGGGAATTACGATTGTTTTTTGGCCTTTGCCAGTGTCAAGGATCCCGAGCGATTTGGCGTGCCCGTGTTTGATGCGGCCGGAGTCTTGATTGATGTCTGGGAAAAACCAAAAACGCCGCCAAACCATCTGGCCGTCACCGGCATGTATCTGTATGGCCCAAAAATTTTCTTCGAAACATTTCCTCAGATCGAAAAGAGTCCGCGCGGAGAATACGAGATTTCCAGCATTCATGCCAAGCTGCTGAAAGATGGACGGCGTGTCGGGTATCAAGAAGTGACTGGCTGGTGGAAAGATACTGGCAAGCCAGAAGATCTGTTGGCTGCCAATGAACTCTTGCTGGGGTCTATTGTTCCGCCAGTTGCCATTGGTGCGGGGGCCGTGGTTGGGCAAGATGTGGTCTTGCGCGCTCCGGTGGTGATAGGTGAAGATTGCATTCTTGAACGCTGTACCATTGGCCCGAACGTCAGTCTCGGCAAGGGATCGCGTGTGACTGGAGCAATGATCGAAAACAGTATGATTCTCGATGGCGCGGTGATCGAAGGCGCTTGGCAGATCCACAGCAGTTTGCTCGGTCGAGGAGTAACACTTCGGGCAGGGCATGATCATTGGCTGCGCGAGCGATTGATTCTGGGTGACAAATCAGTGATTGATACTTCCGCGTCTTAGTACGGCAATTCGTAGAGGCCGCGTGTGGCGTGCACCGTGCCAAGGAAAATGATTTTGCGATCCTGCGCATCCACTGCCACGCGTTCGATGTGATCAGCCGCGAGCAGAGTTTGGCTAACAAAATATCCTGGATTGAAGGCGGTGAGACTTTTGTCGGTTGCAACCAAGAGCACGCCATGGGCATCGAGCGGCACAATCGCATTCATCTGTTCACTGGTCCGATCGAGCAGAGCGATACTGCCATCGGCATAGATGCTGGAGAGTTCAACGCTCGACCAAGCGAGCCATTCATCGGTGGCCCCGCTGTAGCGGGTATGGAGCACGTTGGCGAGCTCGGTGACTGCTGGTGTGGTATTGGGGTCCCGGGCAATCACCAGCAACCGGTCAGGAGCCTGCAGGATTGCGCGATGGTCATTGATATCCACGATGGAAACAATGTCGGTGTTGTCGGGAACAGCGATGGGAGTGATGCCAGAGGCCAAGGGGATCAATCGATGCGTCGTCGTGTCGAGGTACCAGACGATCGACCGACTATCAACAAACCAGGCTGTGGTCGTAGCCAGCGTCCCAATATTTTCTACACCTGCAAGGGTGATTTTTTTTATCTGATTTTTTTGTTTGACCAGGATTCCTGGCTGACCGGATCTGCTCCAGAGGAGCGGCGAACTTTCCTGCAGAGAAATGGTTTGCTTCGAACCAAGTTCTTCGGTGGCTGGATCAAATATCTGGAGTGCGGTCGTGTGCGCGTCCGTAGTTTGGATAGTAGCAGTGGAACCAAATGGGGACCAATCAGCCAAGACGCGTGTCGAAGTGGGGAATCGGGCTACCGAGGTACTCTGGCCAGTTCCGGTATGATAGAGCGAGATTTCACGAACTTGGTTTTGGTCAGAGACAAGAATTCCGTACGCTCCATCGGCTGATGGCGCAAAAAGCGCTGGGACAAGATTGGCACTGGTGGCAATTGGCGTTGGCGGTGTATCGCGGTACAATTCAATGGATTTGACGTATGTGGTTTGTTTGCTTGATACTGTAATATCCTTTTCCCATGTGTGATATCCGGATTTTTCAATGATGATGTGGTACGTGCCTGGCGCGCGATTGGGCAGGCGAATCGGGAGTTTATTTTTTATCGTAATGCCATTGACGACAACTGTAGCATCCAGTGGGGTTGCGTCGATACTGATGACTCCAGTCTCCTCGACGCGATGCAATGACCAATTATACCGGTAGCCTTCTGTGTAGAGGATAATGGCTGGGGCCAGCACAAAAAAAAGGCCAAAAAAGCCAATCATAATGATACGACGAATTGGTCTAGTAAGGAAAATATGCGGATAACCCATAGCAGTTTACTTTTGGTGGCTAGCCCGCTATAATGGTAGCATATTTTTGATTGCGATTCAATGTCTCATTTCGTGATTACCGGAGGCAAGCCCTTGACTGGCACGATTACTGTTGGTACAGCCAAAAATAGTGCGGTAAGCCTGCTTTCGGCAGCCCTCATGATTCAAGGCATAGTTGAACTGTTGGACGTTCCTCTGATTGCCGAAGTGGAGCGTTTTTTGGAAATGCTCCGAAGTATTGGTGTCTCTGCCGACTGGCAAGGGGAGCATACGCTTGTTTTGGATACATCAGGGCCGCTTCAGATGGAGCAGGTCGATCGGGAGGCTGCTTCGGAGGTTCGCGCATCGCTCCTTTTTTTGGGAGCCTTGGCTTCGCGAGAAAAAAATTATCGCCTCTATCGATCGGGTGGCTGTGATTTGGGCGAACGGACAGTGCGACCGCATCTCTATGCTTTGAACAAGCTTGGTGTTCATGTGTCGGTCCACGACGATTGTTATGATGTGGAGAATCGCGATCTCTCTGGAGCCGACATTGTGATGTACGAATCAGGTGATACGCCCACAGAAAATGCGATTTTGGCAGCGGTGCAGGCGCCCGGCGAAACCAGTATCCGGTTTGCCTCGGCCAATTATATGGTTCAGGATTTGTGTCATTTTTTGGTTGCAGCCGGGGCCAAGATTGAAGGGATTGGAACCACAACCCTTACAATTCGGGGGGTAAAAAAATTGCGTCGCCATGTGAGCTATGCCGTATCACCAGATCCGATCGAGGCCATGGCGTTTATCTCTTTGGCAATTACTACCCATTCACATCTCACGATTGCTGGAGCCCCGATTGCATTTTTGGAATTGGAACTCGAGAAACTGTCGGTGATGGGGCAGAAGTATGCGATTCATCATCCGCGCAAATCAAATAGCGGTCATTTTGATTTGGTCGATATCGAGATTCTTCCGTCGGAACTCACGGCGCTCCCAGACAAACTCTATGGCCGGCCATATCCCGGATTGAATATTGACAATGTCCCGCTGTTTGTTCCGATTTTTACCCAAGCTGTTGGGCGATCCTTGATTCATGATTGGGTCTACGAGAATCGGGCAATTTATTATCTGGAGCTGCAGAAATTGGGTGGCGTGGTAACTCTGCTTGATCCACATCGGATTTTTGTCGAAGGTCCCAGTCATCTGCAGGGAGCAGAGATTACTGCGCCAAATGCCATTCGTCCTACTATGGCAATCCTGATTGCGATGCTCGCTGCGTCGGGTACATCGCACCTCCACAATGCCTATCCGATCGAGCGGGCGCACGAGAATTTGGCTAGTCGCCTCCAGGCGATTGGCGCCGATATTCATTTTGTTGCTTAATTTTTTCTTATGCCCGATGCATCAAAAGACGCAAAAGATATGTTGAATTCAACTGTTCCATTTTGGCGCCGCTGGAGTATTATTCTGCCGGCCGGGTTTTTTCTTTTGGGTGGAGGGGCTGGCGTTCTTCTCCACGATCCGGTCATCATTTTTTTTGGCGGCGGCAAGGCCGAGGGCAAGGCTCACATGAAGGAGCTGCTCGG
>CAYNXQ010000017.1:0-11799 GCA_964401185.1 uncultured Gammaproteobacteria bacterium
TGCTTCGGCCGATTTTTTTTTTTTTTTCCAGGCATTCTGTGTTGCTTGCGGTTCGCTGCGGTCTTCAGCTTCGGCGCGACGTTCCCGCGCTAGCGCCCACATCTGTTCTTTCTTGGCTACTTCAGCGCGTCGCTTGGCCGCGGGAGAATCAGCCCCAAGACTGGCATGCATTTCTTTTACATGCTTGATGGCTTCGCCCATGTTTTGTCTGTACTTTTCATGAAGATGGCCGGTCTCGCCCAATGCTTGCAGCGCTGCCTTGGACATACCGTTGGTCACTACGCTCGATGGATCAGCGTTCAATTTATTGATGACTTTGGTAATCTCCAGCCGTTTGCTCTCGGGCAGATGACTGGTCGCTTTCTTCACATCGTGCAAAATAGTAGCAAGCGATGTTTTGCTCTGCTGTGTCTTGCCGCTCAAAATATCAGCAAAAGCTTTGTTTGGCCTATGATCCATAGTAAAGTGCTACAAAAATTTTTGGACAAGCGCCTCGGCTTCGGCATAATCGCGACACCAGTGAATCCCCTCCTGCTTGCGAAACCAGGTCATCTGACGCCGGGCATATTGACGAGTGTCTTGTTTCAACTGTGCTGCGACCAAGGCAAGACTTTTCTTTCCTTCACTATACTCCCGAAACTCGCGGTAGCCAATACCGCTCATACTCGGCAGATCCCATGAATATCCCCGCGCATGCAGACGAGCCACCTCCTCGGGCAGCCCACGCTCCATCATCTGATCAATTCGGCGATCGATTCGTTCGATCAGCACTTCTCGGGGCACATCAATGCCGATAAGGAGGAAGTTTCCAAGCATTGAACCTTTCACTCGCTGTTCGGAAAATTTTCTACCGCTCAAGATCGTCACTTCGAGAGCGCGAATCACTCGGCGGATATTGCGCGGATCAATTCGTTTGGCAGATTCTAGATCGAAGGTTTCAAGCAGATGTACAAGTTCGGCCGGGTCTTTTGTCTCCAGACTCTGCCGGAGCATGGGATTGGGCGGAATGCGCGGGATCTCCCAGTTGTCCACCAGCGTCGAGATGTAGAGTCCAGTACCGCCAACAACCAGAGGCAGGTGGTGGGCTTGTGAGATAGTGTGCAGATGAGCAATTGCCTTCTCCCGCCATTCGGCAGCCGTAAACACCTTGGCCGGATCAAGAAAATCAATCAGGTGATGGCGAATGCCGCTCGCGATATACGCGCCATCGCGCCACGCGCCTGGCTCTTTGGCTGTGCCGATGTCCATATATTTGTAAATCTGCCGCGAATCCGCCGAGATAATCTCTCCGCCGAATTTTTCTGCCAGCCGCAACCCCCAGGCAGTTTTGCCCGAGGCAGTTGGTCCAAGAAGGACAACACTTTTTGGCAATACGTCTTGGCTCATAGTCTTGGCTTCAATTTGGCCCAGAGCACCCAGGTATCGGCTTTGAATACTTCTGCTTCCATGATCTTGCCGACAAGATCATTCTCGCCCTTGAGCTTCACCCGTTTCATCTCGCTCGAGTTGCCAGCTGCCCAGCCGTGCTCGGCATGATCCACAAGGACAGAAACTGTCCGACCAATATACTGCTGATTTTTTCGATGTGTGATTTCTTCCATCAGATCTTGGAGCACCTGCCAACGATGCTTCTTCTCTTCTTTTGGCACATCATCGGCATAAATCTGCGGCGCCAGTGTACCAGAACGCGTGGAATATTGCGCATGATAGGAAATATCAAAATCGCATGCCTGATAGAGCGATACCGTATCCAAAAATTGTTCAGGGGTCTCGCCGCAGAAGCCAACAATAATATCGGTGCCAATCACGATATCTGGCTTTTTGTCGCGAATTTTTTTGATCACATCCAGATAAAATTCTCGCGTGTGCCGTCGATTCATGCGCCGGAGGATTTCGGTATTGCCCGATTGGACTGGCAGATGAATGTAATTCACCTGCTTGGGAAGCGTGAGCGCGTCTATCGCTTCGTCATCCATATACAGCGGATGCGGCGCAGTCCAGTGGATCCGTTCGATCCCCGAGATTTGGTTCACTTCCCATAGCAGTCGGGCAAAATCATTTTTCTTGTACGGATTCTGTGCAGAAAAATGCTCCGGGTCTGGCGCGCGATAATGATTGACAATCTGACCAAGGAGCGTCACCTCGACACAGCCATGATCTGCCAAATCTCTAATTTCCTGGATAATATCGGCGAGTGGCCGATTGATTTCGAGCCCGCGCGAGTACGGCACCACGCAATAGGTGCAAAAATGATTACACCCGGTCTGAATCGTGACAAAGGATTGGACATTCTTTTGGAACAGCGGGCGCAATTTCAGATAATCGCTTTCCAAATCCTCCATCGGACGAAATTTGGGATTGATCGAGGCAAGCCAGCTGGGCAAATGCACCATGTCCTTGATCGGAAAAAATAGATCAACTTCCGGCATTTTCTTGCGGATCACGCCGTCCCGATCGCGACCCGGCATACAGCCAGTAACTCCAATCACCAGATCAGGTTTTTGTTTCTTGAGTTCGGCCAGATTGGCCACCTGTCCAAAAATCCGATTCTCGGCTGCTTCGCGAACAGAGCAACTATTCAAGAGCACGAGATCAGCCTCGGCAGCAGTTGAGACGGGCGACATCCCCATGTGCGCCAAGACGGATTCCAGACGTTCGGAATCATTTTTGTTCATCTGACAGCCAAAGGTAAGCAGGTGGTACGTATGTGTGGACGAAGACGTCGTCATAGTTGCTCGAGTATAGCCAAAAACCTGTGGAAAATCAAGACATATGCGCCAGACAAAAAAATATGGTATACTGGCAGTACTTTGCTATCTAATCTCTTTTGTATGGCCAATGAAACGCACGAATTTGAGCATCTCGCCCATGACCTGCAGCCGTCAGAGCGACCACGACGTGCCAGTCGACGCAAGACGACCATGGTTGAGGCCCCTCAGATTCTGGAAGAAGTGATGGCGCCTGCCGAAGAGATCACTCCTGCTGCCCTGGCCGAAGAAATCAATCCCCCGGAGAAGCCTATAGCGGTAGACGAAGTAGCCCGGGCGTATCGTCGCAATCAAAAAAAATTTGAAGAAGCCGAAGAAACCCGCAAAGGAGCGCGACGAGCCGAATTTGAAAAACAAATTGAAGGAATAGCGACAGAGTTTAAGGAAACAACCGAAAAACGTGTCCGAAAACCGGTAGCACCACGAATGCCTCGCAAAAAAATTGTCCCGATCGAATTGGAAGAACCTGCTGAACCCACCGAATCGTTGGTGGATCAACTGAACCGCATTGAATTTGACTTGGACCATCCCGACGAATACATGGATGCGCTACAGCAAGTGACCCGCGTCGTGTGCCGCGACAAAGGCGAGCTGGCTGATGCCCGAAGATTTTTCTATCAGAAGCTTGAGCAGGCAATTCTGCACTCCAAAAAATTGGAAGAGGAATATAAACAGGCAGTGGAGCGTCGTGACCGTATTACCAAAGGATTCTTCGGCGCAGTCTACAGTCTCTTCTATTCGGAAGACAGAAAGAAGGCCGTAGAAGCCGCCCTCGTAGCTGGCAAACGCTGGCACCCCTGGGAACTTGCAAACCAAATGCGCATCGAAGACTTGCGAAAAGAAGTGGCCAAAATGAAAGCCCGTTCATAACGCACAACCCCGCCCTTCACGAAGGGCGGGGTTTTATTTTATCCGATGATTATTGCCGTTCACGGATTTGGTCGGCCACGCGGTCGAGAAAAGCAGACTTGCTCAATTTGATCTGTTCTTCCTGTCCACGGACACGGATCAAGAAATCCTCACCCGAGAGCTCTTTGTCACCGACCACGAGAATATAGGGAATCTTTTGAGTAACGGCCTTGCGCACCTTGTTGCCCACCGTCTCGTCGCCTTGGTCCACAGCCGCGCGAATTCCCTGGGCAGCAAATTCCTGTTTGAGCGCTTCAGCTCCGGATACATGCTTGGACGACACAGGGGCCAATTGCACCTGCACGGGCGCCAGCCAGACCGGCCACACCCCGGCATAATGTTCGATCAGGAATGCCATAAACCGCTCGTGAGTCGATAGAGGCGCACGATGGATCACAAACACTTCGCTATTCTCTTTGCCAGATTCATCGACATACCCAAGCCCGAAGCGCGTCTTGGCGGCAAAATCGAGCTGGATTGTAGACATGGTCTCTTCGCGACCAACCACCGAAGTGAATTGCACATCCACCTTTGGACCGTAAAAGGCTGCTTCATCTTCGACTTCGGTATATTTCACCTTCATGTCGGTCAAGACATCGCGAAGCACCTGCTCGGCATAGGCCCAATTGTCTGGCTCATTGATGTATTTATCGGTGTGAGCAGGACTCCACTTGGACAAGCGGAACCAATAGTTCTCCAACCCAAAGATCTTGAAATAACTCATGGTGAGGCGCATCACTCGTTCGAATTCGTCTTTGATCTGATCCTTGCGGCAATAGATGTGGGCATCATTCATGGTCAGCCCACGCACCCGCAAGAGCCCGGCCAGTGTACCAGACAATTCATTGCGATACACGGTACCATATTCGGCAATCCGGAGCGGCAATTCGCGATAACTGTGCGGCTCGTGCAGATACATGCGGTGATGATGCGGACAATTCATGGCTTTGAGATAATACGTGCCATCGTCCATCACCATCGGCGGATACATGCTGTCTTTGTAATATGGCAGATGCCCAGAGGTAAGGAAGAGCTCCTCTTTGGCCAAGTGGGGCGTCGAAACGCGCACATACCCATCGCGCGCCTCCATCTCGATCGCCAGTTTTTCGATCTCGCTGCGAATCGTGTTGCCATGCGGCAGCCACAGCACCAATCCCTTGCCAATCATATCGTCGATAAAGAACAATTTTTGTTCTTTGCCGATTTTGCGATGATCCCGCAGTTTGGCTTCTTCAAGCATCTTCAGATGATCTTCCAGTTCTTGGGCTGTTGGAAATACTGTGCCGTAGATGCGAGTCAGCATTTTGTTTTTTTCACTCCCGCGCCAGTAGGCGCCAGCGATCGAGAGTAATTTGAAATGCTGCAATCCTTTGCTTGGATCCTCGGTATGACCGCCGCGGCAGAGATCGGAAAAATTTCCCGAGGTATAGATCGTAAGGGTCTGACCATCTTTGGCAAATTCATCAATCAATTCCAGTTTGTACGGGTTGCCTGCAAACAGCTTGCGCGCCTCGTCGGCTGACACTTCACGTCGTTCAAATCCCTTCCAGCCCGAGAGAAGTTCACGCATCTTGGCCTCGATACGGGGAAAATCAGTTTCGGAAATCTTTTCTTCCCCAAAATCAAAATCATAATAAAACCCCTGATCAATTGCCGGCCCAATGGTGCGCTTGGCGTCTGGCCACAATTCGGCGACTCCAGCAGCCAAAAGGTGCGCGCAGGAATGACGCAAATGTTCCAATTGTTCTTTGTCCATACAAGATAAAAAATTAAAAACCCGATACTCCTCTGCCGTGAGCCAAGTCGAACGGCTTGTCGAATGGCTTACAGGAGCGAAGTACCGGGGTCAAAATTACCAAAGTAATTGAGACGGTTCCACCCGATCGTTTCACTTTTTCTCATTGGTTGAACACTCCGAGGGTGGTACCATGCGTTGTGGCTGGGCTGATCCTCGTACGATCGTGTTCTTTGGTAGAGTGTACCGCGGCAATTTCCCTGTGTCAAATACTATTCAACGCGTTTGACGATCACTTCCACATGGTCGCTCATGTGTGGCACCGAAAGCATCCAAAATGGGGTAAAGGTAACGTCGACTCCATGCACGTGGTCGAGTGACAGCACATAGCGGCGGATTTCATCTTTACTTTTGCCAAAAAATTGCGCCTTGTCGAGTTCTTTGCTCTCGGGATTGAGTGTGGCGGCTCCGGTGTAGAAGACTTTGAGTTTGGCCGTGCCCTTCCCCAAATCGTAATCATCGACCGAGACAGTGGGTACATCCTTGCCTGGATTGATCACTTCGGTATCATCGACAGCACGTCGAGAGAGCATCGTTGTCGCTGCTCCCCGCACATCACTATCATGATACAACACACCGACAATTGTCGCTTTCACATTGACCGTGACCGAACTCACCTTGCTCCCGACCGTAACATCTTCATCGGTGGCATATTGAACCGGAGAAAAACTCCCAACCAAATCCGGGTAATTTGTAATCAGTGTCTGGCGCGCAGTCTCGACCGCCTGATCCAAAGCAGCTTTCTCAGCTTTCTTCTGATCATCGGAACTAAATACGCCTGCATTCGTGGTGCCACCTGTCATCGGGCTATCTGTCGTACCATAAATTACTTTTTGTTTGTCAGCATTTAGTCCAGGCACAATAAAGCGTCCCGGAGCAATATCCCCACCTGCGCCCGGCTGATCGGCATAGACTGGAGCAAGTACTGTGCCATGCGCTGGGATATCAGCTCGGCCCTGAAGACGGAAGAGCGTGCCATCAGATGCCAAAAGTCGAGTTTTCACAATAAGCGACTGTGGCAAGGGGCTTTCATTGTGCAGGCGAACTGTGCCGGTGGCAACTCCAGGCACTTGTTCACTACCCTGTGGCGTATAAATATATTTGAGGCTAATCAGACTAGATGTGACCGTACCAGCGAGGGCGCCATCAGTTCCTCCTGCATTCAAGAGAATATTGCCGGTCACATCCACCGGTTCGGCTTTGGTTTCGATCACGATCGATGCATGTTTGGACGACATGAAAATCACCACAAACAAAAGCACGACGGTACTGCACAAAAAAGTAAGTGCAATCATTTTGTAAAATCGCACCGGCTGACCGGCTCCTGTTTCGCGACGTGCGGGCATATGGACTATTCAATAACACGGAAAACTTCATCGACCGAAGTAACTGCCTCCAAGGCTTTCAAAATACCATCTTGGACCATGGTCACCATACCAGCCTCGGTGGCCAACTTTTCTATTTCATACTCGGATACCTGACCAGTCAAAATCAACTGTTCAATGGCCGGGCTCATGAGCAAAATTTCGTAGATGCCAACGCGTCCTTTGTAGCCAATCCCATTGCATTCTTTACAGCCGCCGCCAGTATGCCAGACTCGTTTCTTGCCTTTGATCAGATCGGCATATTTCTTGGGCAGGGTAGACAAGGCTTTTTCTACGCGAGTTTCCTCATCGGCCGAGAGTTTTGTTTCTTTCTTGCAATGTTCACAGAGCCGTCGGACCAAGCGCTGACCGATCACGCAATTGAGGGCTGGCGCCAAGAGAAATGGCTTTACTCCCATCGAGAGAAAGCGTGGGATGGCTCCAGAGGCGCTATTGGTATGAATAGTAGACAGAATCAAGTGTCCTGTCAAGGCCGCCTGAATCGAAATTTCGGCAGTCTCCAGATCGCGAATTTCTCCGACCATCACGATATCCGGGTCCTGACGCAGAAGCGAGCGAAGCCCTTTGGCAAAGGTATAATCGTGACTAGTATCAATTTGGCTTTGGTTGATGCCCTCCATGCGGTATTCTACTGGATCTTCTAGCGTAATAATCTTTACCCCAGGCTCATTGAGGATGTTCAAGACTGCATACATGGTGGTGGTCTTGCCGCTTCCCGTTGGACCGGTGGTAATGATCATGCCATTGGGCCGTTCGATTTCGTGTTTCAGCTTTTCAAAAGCATCTCCCTGCAGACCAATTGACTCGAGCTTGATCCCACCCTGTGATTGTCGCAGGAAACGCATTACAATACTTTCTCCAAATACCGTGGGGAGCGTGGAGACGCGAACATCCACATCGCCTTCCTTGAGCTTGATTGTAAACCGGCCATCCTGCGGGACATCGGTAATATTTATTTTGAGAAGCGAAATCAATTTGATGCGTGAGACCAATTTCTTGTAGGCATCCACTGGAATCGTCGCCACATCATTCAAAATCCCATCCAGACGATACCGGATTGAGATCCCCTTTTCCTCGGCCTCAATATGCATATCGCTCGAACTGACCTTGAGCGCAGCCCCCAAAAGAATGGTAAGGAGATCCGTAGTACTTTGTTTGTTGACAAGTTCCTGCAGCGATCGGAAATCCGTGACATCAGCGCTTACCTTGGCCAGATCGGCTTCGCTAATCGTCACGTCCTTGGTGACCGCCTCCACCGTTGGCAAGGTATCGTACAATTTGAGCACTTTGGCAAAACTCCGCTCGGAAATCACGTAGAGACTGGCGTGCGCATGAGTCCTCTCTTCCAGCTGAAAAACCAATTCTTTTATGGCTTCATCTTCAGGAGTCACTGCTCCGACTCGAATTTCTTCCTGATTATAAAAAAAACAAACGGCCCGCAACTTCTCGGCATCGGCCTTTGGTAATTGCCGCAAGGCAGACTGACTGACAGGAAATCGATCCAGGTCAATATGCGGCAAGCCAACCGACGAGGCCAGGCGCATGGTTTCTGTCTCTTTTTCCTTGGCCGCAACTTGCCCCATTTTTTTCTGAAATTTTTCTTCGATCTCGGTCGGGGTGATATGCAAACCATGGCTGGCGCCAGTGGACGCAGCCTCGGGTGCTGGAGGTGAGGACGAACGCTTTGGCATAACAACTACGATCGCTTCATCCAATGCAGGAGGCGGCTCTCAATGCCATGATGGTGCATGTGGGTGAAGAGATAGGTCCACACGGCTGTGGTAAATACCGTAAAAATTGATCCAAGAATGGCCAGATACGCTGCAAAGAGGAAAAAAAGTACCAAGACCGCCAGGAAGAACAAGACGTTGTTCAAGGTGACCACAGCAAAAAACCACAAGATGATCGTTGGCCACAGGATAATGAGGAACCCGCCAATACCAAGTACCGTGACAAACAAATTGAAGAAGAGAAACAAACTGCCAACTTCCAGGGACACAAGCCAATGCTTGACAAAGAGCTCCCACGCGGCGAGAAGCGCCTTGCCTACCGGATACCGCTCGACCACGATATAGCCAGCCGCGTAGATCGTGTAGAACGATAGAATAATGCCAAGGAGAAGCGCAATGAAGAAAATCGCTAGAAATGCGAGCGTAGAGCCAGCCGTATGACTAATGGCCGAGGAGAGCGCTGACCAGCCCACCCAAAATGCCAGGAAGCCGACGAGCAATTTGCGGATCAGATTTACGGTGAATAGCCCCCAGAAGTGGTCCACGCCAACATGCCACTCTACTCCATCGCGCTCCAGAGCTCGACCCAATTTGCCTTCGGCGGCCACATGGATCAAGGCCCCTTGTGAAATAATAGCAGCCGAGACGAAAAATCCGATTACGGCCAGACAAAAGATAACGATCCAAAATCCCCAAATCCAGCCATCGGGCGGCAAGGTCGTGTGGTTGGCCCACAGACCAGCCATCATGGCGCGCGGATTGCGGGTAAACAATGTCCAGCCAAGTGGCGCCGCAGTCGAGATAGATCGACAGAGCCGAGCAATAATTTCAAACATACCCATTTGTCCCAGCATGGCAGCAAAAAAACCATACACCCATAGCCGTTTGTTGTTCCAGGCCAGATCCCAGCCAAAGGCCAGGGCCTGACGATAGAGTGGCTCTTTCATACATGCAAAGTTAAAACTTTTTATAAAGTATACCACAAAACAAAAACTCCCCCAACTACGAGGGAGTTTTGTTTGGCCAATTAGGCTTTAACGGCATCGCTTGCCATGATTTTCTTGAAATCATCCTGCTCTACAGTTTCTTTCGACACCAGCACCTTGACCAATTTGTCTACTTCGGCGCGATGTTCAGACAGGATCTTCTCGGCCTGAAGTTTGGCACGTTCCAGAAGGGCATTGATTTCAGTATCAATTGCCTCGGCGGTCTTTTCGCTATAATTCTTGCGTTCGTGAATTTCTTGGGCCAGGAAGATCATCTCTTCGTTCTCGCCATAGACGCGAGGTCCAAGAGCAGAGCTCATTCCGTAACGAGTCACCATAGCTGTGGCCAATTGCGTGGCTTTCTTTAGATCGCTCGATGGGCCAGTGGACAGCGCGTCCTCGCCATAAATCATGCGTTCGGCCACGTAGCCGCCCATGCTCATGGCCAGATCATCACGAAATTGCGCCAAAGTCTGATAGCGCTTGTCAAGCTCTGGCATGCTAAGGGTATATCCGCCAGCCATGCCGCGGCCAATGATCGAAACCTTGCGGACAGGATCACAATGGGGCGAAAAATACGCGACCACAGCGTGTCCTGCCTCGTGATAGGCCGTCATCTCGCGTTCTTTCTCGGTCATGATGCGGGAACGCTTCTCGGGCCCAAGCAAAACCTTTTCAATACTTTCCAAAATATCAATTTCTTCTACCTGCTTTTTGCCGCGACGGACTGCCAGAATCGCCGCTTCATTGAGCAGGTTGCCCAAATCTGCGCCAGTAAATCCCGGCGTGCGCTCGGCGATTTTTCGCAAAGACACGTCGGATGCGATCGGTTTGTTCTTGGCATGCACTTGCAGAATCTCCAATCGGTCGGCAATATCTGGCTTGTCGATCACCACGCGGCGATCGAATCGGCCTGGGCGAAGGAGGGCAGAATCGAGAACATCGGGACGATTGGTGGCCGCAATCACGATCACGCCAATATGCGGATCGAATCCATCCATCTCGACCAAAATCTGATTGAGGGTTTGTTCGCGCTCATCATGAGAACCGCCGAGGCCAGAGCCGCGTTTGCGACCAACCGCATCAATTTCATCGATGAAGACAATGGCCGGAGCTTCTTTCTTTGCCCGAGCGAACAAATCTCGTACTCGGCTGGCGCCAACCCCCACAAACATCTCGACAAATTCTGATCCGCTCATGTGGAAGAAAGGCACATTGGCTTCGCCAGCTACTGCCTTGGCCAGGAGCGTCTTGCCAGTACCAGGAGAACCCATGAGGAGCACGCCCTTGGGAATCTTGGCGCCCATGTCGGTAAACTTTTTCGGATTTTTTAAAAACTCAACGACTTCTTCCAATTCTTCTTTGGCTTCTTTGGCTCCGGCCACGTCGGCAAATGTTTTCTTGTCGGTATCATCGGGCTTCACTTGTTTGGCAGTACTCTGACCAAAACCCATCGCGCGACTATTGATCCCCTGCACCTGCCGCGTCATAAAGAAAAGCAAACCGGCAATGAGGAGAAATGGCAACAGGTACGGCGCCAAAACTGCCAGCCAATATTTCCAGCCCGTGTCTTTTTGAATCTGAATATCGATCGCCGCCAATTTGGTTTTGTCCACGCCATAATTGGCCATCAGTTCGGAAAACGATTGCGTGTCTTCTTTTTTTACATCCTGCAATTTTGCCTTGTCATCCTTGAGCGTCACATGAAGCGTATCGCCCTCGACTGCAATTTGCTTGATCGATCCTGCATTAATTTCGTTGATCAGAGTATTTACCCCCACCTCATCTGGCTTTGGCGGAGACGAAGCAAACATGCTAAGACCAACAGCCACGACAAACAGAACCAGAAACACGATCAGAAAGTTTTTGAGAAAATTTTTCATAAAAAAATACAAGAAAGTTGTTGAGGTAGTGTAGCGCCAAACCATCTCTTTGTCAAGGTGGCCTGGATCGATGGTTCGAGAGAGAAAAAAGGGCGGTGTCTGAAAAAAGTCAGACACCGCCCATGAACACTACTCGTCGCCGCGGGGGTGGGTGTACCCCTCGCCCTTGCCCTTCTTGCCGTGCCCGTGCCGCTTGTCGTCAGCCTTGCGCCGAGGGCGGTCCTCCTTGTCGAAGACCACCCGAGCGGCCATGGCAACCGGTGCCTTGAGCGGCTCCGGAGGCGTGAACTCGAAGTCCTCGACCAGATCCTTGAGGTTTTCCTCACGGACCTGGGCCGCGACC